>PMKG01000437.1 GCA_003157675.1 Acidobacteriota bacterium | reverse complement strand
GCGCGGCATGCGGATGAAGGCGGCTCTGCTCTCCTCGCTCGCCTACCGCCCGAGGCTGCTCGTGCTCGACGAGCCCTTCGCCGGCCTCGACGCGCTGGTGCGCGACGAGTTCATCCAGGGAATCCTCGAGCTGGCCGAGCAGTCGCAGTGGAGCGTGTTCATCTCGTCGCACGACATCGACGAGGTCGAGCGGCTCGCCGACTGGATTGGCGTCATCAACGAGGGGCGGCTGCACCTGGCCGAGCCGGTGGCGACGCTGACCTCGCGCTTCCGTCACGTCGAAGCGACCTTCGACGGCGCGGCCGCTGTACCGTCGCCGCTTCCGCCGGACTGGCTCGACGCCAAGGCGGCCGGACACACCCTGCAGGGGGCCGACGCGCGGGCGGGCGAGCCCGAGGGCGAGGCCCGGACGCGGGAGGCATTGCGCGGCGCCGTACGGGTGGAGATGACGCCGATGTCGCTCAAGGCGATCTTCATGGCGCTCGCGCGCACCTTCCGCGGCTCGAACGGCGGGGAGCGCGGCCGATGAACGCCCTGGTGCTCCACGTCGCCGCGAAGGACGTGCGGCAACTGCGCGTCTGGCTGGGGGCGTTCTTCGCCGTCGTCGTCCTGCGCGCGGCGCTGATGACGGCCAGCTTCGGCATGCACGCGGGTGGTGAGAGCCTCGCGGTCGCCGCCGATTCGGCCGATCTCGCGCTCGCCCTGCTCCACCTCGGCCTGCTCGTTGCCGTCGGGGTGCAGCTGGTGCAGGTCGATCGCCTGGTCGGGACCACCGCCTTCTGGGTGAGCCGCCCCGTGCCGCGGCTGACGCTGCTTTCCGCCAAGCTGCTCACCGCCGTCGTCTGTCTCGTCCTCATCCCCTGCCTGCTCGATGCCGTGGTGCTCGCCTTCTCTCCCGCGACCTGGACCGAGGTGCTGGGCGCCGCGTGCGAGGGCACCTTCGTCCGGCTCGCCCTCGTCGTGCCGGTGATGGCGCTCGCCGCGGTCACGGCAGACCTGGCCGTGTTCGTCCTGTCGGGCGTCGCCGCCCTCCTCGGTACGCTGATGCTCGTCGCGGGGCTGACTGCACTGAAACTGCTGCCGTGGAGAAGCGTCCCGGCGGTGGACACGGCGATCGCCGTCGGCGCCGCCCTGACGCTCGTCATCTCGCTGGCGGCGCTGGCGCACCAGACCGTGACGCGCCGGACCGGACGAACTGTCGGCCTCATCGTCATTTCGGGCCTCGTGATCCTGCACATCGCAAACCGCCTGGACTGGCCCTTTCTGCAGCCTCCCCTGGGCCTCGAAGCCGGGTCGCTCGACACTGCGCGCGTCACGGTCGCCATGACGCCGATGCCTCCCGCTGAAACGCCGTCGCCGGCCGATGGGCACTCGTGGCTCGTCCGGGCCACGTGCGCGCTCGGCGGGGCGCCGCCGAACGTGCGCCTGGTGCCCCTCGCCGTGGAATCGGTCGCGACGTTCCCCGACGGCACCACCAGCCGGCTCGAGGCGAGCGCGGGCACGCGCGCCTGGGGCGCGATTCCCTACGGGAGGCTGATCTTGTCGCCGACGGTCCAATCGGCCATCGGCGGGGCCCGGCTCATCGGCGCGGAGTCAGGTCCCGAAAAGCCGGTCGTCCGGCCCATCGCCTCGTTCTCCAGGCAGGAGTTCGACAAGTTTGCGAAGGGTGGGACCCGCTTTGACACGCGCGTGACGGTGGGCGGCCTGGCCTACCGGGTGTTGGCCGTCCTGCCAGTCGACTCGCCGCACACGGCCGACACGGTTGACCGGCGCGTCAGCGTTCGACCTCTCGAATGCACACCTGAACGCTGCGGGGTGGAAGTCGTCGAAGCGAAGCCGGCATTCGCGATGGATCTCCGCCGACCGTCGGCCGTCATCTGGCTGCTGGTCAACCGGTCGCGGCACGAAGCGTTTGTGCCATCTCCTTTCCTCGACGTCAACCGCTTCACGATCTTCGGCCGGCTCATGTTCCCGCTGATGGGCCAGCACCTGTCGGTCGAGACGGTTCGGCTGTGGACTGATTTCGCGCGTGACGCCTCCGGGCCGATCGACGCGGCCTGGATGCGCGACGCCTCGGTGGCGGTGATCGAGGTGCGGGACATCGGGAGCTTCACGGTTCGCGCGAAGGTCGAGGCTCCCCCCAGGGCCGGAAACTAGACGGGGGAACCACCGGATGAGACTCATACTCCACCAGGCCGTGAACGACCTCCGGGCGCAGCGCTGGCTGGTCGCAGCGTGGCTCGCCACGCTGCTCGCGGTCGGCGCGGTCGAGGCGCTGAAGCTCGACGTCTCGGTGGCCGCGGGGGATGCCGTCAAGGACCACCCGATCCCGCCCGCGCTCCTTCTCATCGCGCTGACGTTCGCCCGGTCGGTCCTCGGCTGGCTCCTCGCCGCTCGCATCGTCCAGGCCGATCCCGTGGACGACACAGATGCATTCTGGAGAACCCGGCCAATCTCGGCGGACATGCTGCTGAAGTCGAAGCTCGCGCTGCTGGCATTCCTCTTTCTGGTCGTGCCGGGCGTCGAGGCCCTGGTGGTGCTGCTGGCCAACGACGTCGCGCCGGCACGGATTCCGGCCTGCATCATCGAGTGGTGCCTGTTCAACGCGGTGCCCCTGGCGCCGTTCGTCCTGCTGGCCACCCTCACCCGCGACCGCGCGCGGATCGGCCTGGCGCTCATCGTGGGCATGTTCGCCTGGACAATCCAGCTGGCCGTTTCGACGCTGTTCTTCGACGACAGCCGAAGGCTGTGGGGCGCCTGGACGTGGGTCTACCGGGCGCAGGCGCTCTCGCTGGCAGGCGCCGGATGCCTGATCATCCTGCTCAGCCTGGTGTTCGTCATCTGGCAGTACCGCGCCAGGCCCAGACCCTTCTATGGCTGGATCGCGCTGGGTGTGGTGCTCGCGATCGTTGCCGTGACCGTGCAGACGCAGGCGAGGACTAACGCGACGCCCGCCCCCCGGGAACAGCCAACCGACAGCGGGTGGACTGGGGCCGGCGCGGTCTCGGTGAGCATTTCCGCCGATTCGATCTCCGCGAACGTCTCGTCGTTGGCCGCCAGCAGCCGCTTCGCGGTCCGAAATGTCCTGCTGAAAGGCGAAGCCGTAATCGAGGGAGTCGCTGGCGACGCTCTCATTGACGTGGCCGACGGTCAGGGAACGCTGCAGCTCTCCAACCGGCAGCAAACGGTCGCCGGAACGAACGTGAACTGGTTCGGCTTCAGCTTCCTGTCTCGTCTCACGCTTCGAACCGATGCCGGGCGTCGGGCCTTCGATCGCGCGATTGGCGCCCGCGTCGTGGGCCCGTCGTACAAGTCCTGGAATGCGCTCTCGCTGGCGCGATTCACGGATGCCGACTATGAGCACTACAAGGGGACCCGCGCCACCTACCAGGCCGACCTCGTGCTCGCGGCCTACCAGGTGACCGTCTCTCCCGCGGTCCCCGCCCGACCCGGGTCGTCGGTCGGAATCGGGTCGATGGGAGCGACGGTGTTGTCGGTGGGGTCACGACCCGGGGAACCGGGGTGCTGGCAGGCCGAGATTCGAGAGTCGGACGCGCGCGCCTTCCTCCCTCGAACCGTCGTGCCGCTCGGCTACGTGCTGCGAAACCGACGCTTGGGGGAGGCGCTGCCGCTGTCCCTTCGGTCCGGGAACGCCGTGATGGCTCAGGGGTTGGCGTCCACGTTTCTGACGGTGTCGGAGGGGTCGTTCGCACTCGATTGCGGCGGCAGCGTGGTTCCCGGTCTCGTCAGGGCCGGCACGCCCCCGGTGGACAAGGCCTGGCTGGCCGATGCCGAACTGCTGATGGTGGCCGGCGAACGCCTCGGCACCATCAAGCGGCATGTGGTCGTGAGGGACTTCACGATGCCGGAGATCGGCGCGAAGGACAGGTAGATTGCGCCGGTTCGGGTTGGCGACCGGAGGTTGGCCTGTTGGAGGTATTCCGACGGGCGGGTGGCGACGGGCGTCCTCCGCGACCGACGCCACGCGTGGCGTCGGTGTCCGACTTGGCCGTCGCTCGACGCTCGGCCAAGCCGGGCGCGGAGCCTCCCCCCAGCGGGCCG
Organism: Acidobacteriota bacterium; assembly: GCA_003157675.1. Lineage (GTDB taxonomy): Bacteria > Acidobacteriota > Vicinamibacteria > Vicinamibacterales > Fen-181 > FEN-299. Next base: position 1,142 of record PMKG01000437.1, on the reverse strand, counting down.
CAGCGCGTCTCTCGTGGCAAGCGCTTTTCGCGGGAGGGTCCGACGTATGCGACTCGTGCTCCACCAGACGCTGAAAGATATCAGGGCGCAACGCTGGCTCATCGCCGCGTGGCTCGCGATGCTTCTGGCAATCGGCGGCGTCGAGGCCCTGAAGCTCAATGCTCTGCTGACCTGGCAGAAGTCGGGAGACAGGCAGACAGGCGCCATCGTGCTCCTGCTGGTCACGCTCACCGCAGCCCGGATGGTCCTCGGCTGGCTGCTGGCGGTTCGCATCGTCAACGCGGACCCGTTGGACGGCACGAGCGCGTTCTGGGTGACCCGGCCGATCTCGACGAGGATGCTGCTGGTTTCAAAGGCCTGTCTGCTCACGAGCCTGCTTCTTGTCGTACCCGGTCTCGAGGCCGTTGTCGTCTATCGGGCCAACGACATTGCGATGGCCAGCGCCCTCACGAGCGCCCTGCGGTGGGTCATGTTCGATGCCATGTTGTTGCCGTCGTTCGTCCTGCTGGCGACGCTGACACGGGATCGGGCGCGAATCGGGCTCGCAGTTGTCGTCGGTCTCTGCATCTGGGCCTATGCATTGGGCGTTCAGCGGGTCCTCTACAGCGCCAGCGAAGTGCTCTGGAACCCGGCAGCCTCGGCCCTCCGCGGTGTGGCCGTCACGCATGCGATCGCTGGACTCACGGTCGTGGCACTCAGCTCCGCGCTGGTCGTGTGGCAGTACCTGACCAGGCGGACGAACATCACCGCCAGGTTAGCCGGGGCTGCGCTCCTCGGCATGGTGGTGTGGGCGTTCCTTCCCGCCGTTTGGCCGGGTGCTCTCCACGTGGGGCCGTCTCCGGCAATCGATGATCGGTGGGATGGCGCGCGCAACGTGACGGTCACCATCCCGAGGGAATCGGTTCGAAAGGGCCCGTCGAACTCCGATACGGTCACGGTGGTGAGCGATTTCGCCGTTACCGGAGGCGGCGACGCCGTCGTCGATGTCGTGGGCGGGCAGGGCACCCTGAGTTTCCCTGGCGACTCGAGAGCGCTTCAAGGGTCCAGCGTCCGACGGTACGCCCTCGTTCCGATGACCCGCCTCGCGTTCGGGTCGGCCGCCGGCCGTTCTCGGTTCGAACAGACCATCGGCGCGCGCCTGC
>PMKG01000035.1 GCA_003157675.1 Acidobacteriota bacterium | reverse complement strand
GTCACCAAGGCCTTGTGTGTCGCGCCCGGCGAGAGTGCGCCTGTTTCGATGATGGGGGGATGGCCCGCCAACCCCTTCGACAGGAGTTCGGCCGTCTGCCGTGCCCGGACGAGCGGGCTCGTAAGGATCAGGTCGATTTCGACTCCCAGGTCGACCAGGCCGGCGACAGCCTTCCGGAACCGGGAGATGCCGTCCTCGGTCAGCGGGCGCTGCGTATCGTCCGGGAACTCCGGTCCGCGCTCCTCCGCGATCGCGTGCCGGACGACGAAGAGCGTGCGACGGTCGGCCATGGGTGTCTCCTTCGCGCGGGCCCGGCCAACTCGCCCGCAAGTCGTCGATCCACGTCTGCACGAGACGCGGCCACGACGCGGTCGAGCAGGTGGACCTTCGTCAAGTACGTGGCGTGCAGCTCCCGCATCTCCCGATCGAGTCGCTCGGCGAGGCGTTCGATCGCCTCCGATTGCGGCTCCTCTTCCGAGCCTCGCAGCCGGTGGATGTAGCTGGACACGACCTCCAGGTCATGGAGCCGGCCGAGCAGGTCCTGCAGGCGCTTGAGACTGCCGACCAGGCGAAGAGCCGGAACCCGCCCGAACTCGTGGACCAACTCGAGCGCGTACCTGAGCTTCTTGGCCGCGATTCGCACCTGGTGGAGCCGGTCGAGGGCGAACAGCGATCCGGCATCCGCGACGGCCGACTCGACCCGATTCGCCCGACGTCGGAGCCTCTCCCGGAGCAGCGTGACGCGCGTCGCCTGTGACCTGCGCGCGGCGTCTTCGACCACGCGGGCCAGCTGTTCGAAGATCGGCCCGGCGTCGAGCTCGTGGAGTTGTCGGGTCATGTCCTCCCGGCACTCCGTGCGGTCGGCCTCGATCTCGGACCTCGCGCGCGATAGCGTCTGCTCGAGTTCCGGATGGTCCTGGCGCAGCTCGTCGAGAATGCCGAGGGCGACGTCGAGTTCCCGCACACCGCCCAGGGCCGACGTGAGCCGTCGCAGGCACCGGCGCAGCTTTCGGATGGGGGTCTGGCGGCCCGGGTCGTGTTCGAGGCCGAGCACCGGCAAGATCTCGCGCAGCCTGCGCGAGGCCACGCGCGAGCAATGGAGCGCCTCGACGTCGCCGTCGAGCACTCCAGGCAGGTCACGTTCGAGAGCACGGACGCGGCGCGCCAGGGCGCGCTGCACCGCAGAAGCAGTCATCGTCATCGGCGGAGGTCGCGGCCACTACGAGCCGAGGCCCACCGACATTAAGGTAACATGGCGACAGGCCGGCCAACGCACCACGATCGCGGGGCCGGGCCCGGGAGGGTCAGCGGGTGATGCGGCTTGCCGCCATCGACATCGGCACCAACTCGATTCACATGATCGTGGTCCAGGTGAAGCCGGACCTCTCGTTCGAGATCGTCGATCGGGAGAAGGAGATGGTGCGGCTCGGGGCGGGCGGCCTCGGCGGGCGGAAGCTGGCTCCCGCCGCGGTGGCCACGGCGCTCGAGACGCTGAGCCGGTTCAAGCAACTGGCCGAGTCTCGGCAGGTGGACGAGATCCTGGCGGCTGCCACGAGCGGCGTGCGCGAAGCCCGCAACGGCGGCGAGTTCCTGGCCGCCGTCGCCGAGCGCACCGGGATCAGGCCGCGCGTCATCACCGGCGTCGAGGAAGCCCGGCTCATCCACAAGGCGGCGGTGTACGGGGTGGACGCGACGAGCGGCACCACCGTCGTCGTGGACATCGGCGGCGGGTCGATGGAGGTGACGCTGGGCACCGCGATCGAGGGCCGCCTCGCCCGCAGTTTCGCGCTGGGAGTCATCCGGCTCACCGACAAGTACGTCACGACCGACCCGCTGTCCAGGGGCGACGAGCGACGGATCGTCAAGTACGTGCGTTCGACGTTCGAGTCGTTCGCCAAGCAGGTGGTCTCGGCCGGGTTCACGCGTGTGATCGCGACGTCGGGCACCAGTCTGAGCCTCGGGCAGATGGTCGTCGCGGGGCGCCGGCTGTTCGACAGCGACACCATTCACCACACGCGCATTTCCGCCAAGGCGCTGCATCGGGTTCGCAAGCAGGTGGTCGGCCTCGACATGCAGCACCGTCTGCGGCTGCCGGGGCTCGATTCGCGCAGGAGCGATCTCGTGGTGGCCGGCGCGATCCTGCTCGACACGGTCGTCCGTCTCCTCCGCGCCAAGGAAGTCACCCTGTCCGACCTCGCGCTGCGCGAGGGCCTCGTTCTCGAATTCATCGATCGGAACCACAAGAAGATCGCCCGCGTCGAGCGCTACCCTGACATCCGGCGTCGCAGCGTGGTGGAACTCGGGGAACGGTGCCGCTGGTACCCGGCGCACGCCGAACACGTGGCGCGCCTGGCGCTGTCGCTGTTCGACCAGAGCCGCGCCGTCCACGGCCTCGGCGACCGCGCCCGCGAGTGGCTGGAGTACGCGGCGCTGCTGCACGACATCGGTGGCCACATCTCCTACCTGAACCATCACAAGCACTCCTACTACCTCATCCGGGAGGGCGGACTTCGCGGGTTCGAGCCGGAGGAAGTCGAGGCGATCGCCCTGCTCGCCCGATCCCACCGCCGCGGCCGCCTGAGAAAGTCGAATCGCTCGCTGTTGTCGCTGCCCCCCTCGACACGGCGCGCGGTACTCCTGGGCGCAGCGGTGCTCCGCCTCGCCGAGAGCCTGGATCGCAGCCACGGGCAGGTGGTCGGCCAGGTGGAACTCAAGCGCTCAGGCCACGACTGGCGCCTGGTGCTGAGGTCCCACGGCCCCGCGGAGCTCGAGCGGTGGGCCGCGTCCCGCCACGTCGCCCCTCTGGAGAAGGCGCTCGGGCGGTCGATCGTCGTCGACGTCATCGACGAGAATCATCCGGAACCGGTCGTGGCCCCTTCGCCCTCCCCCGCCACGCCCGGCCGTCGTCGCTCGCGCCGATAGCCCTCCCCACCCCCCGGACCCGCAGAATTTACCGGCAGGTAACATCCTCGATCTCTGGCCGACACAGAGCGCCCATATGCTGGGGTCCAGGTGCCGGCGCGCCGCGCCGGGCCACGCAAAGGAGTTTGAGGCCAGATGGACTACGCACTGCACGCTCGCTGCTCTCGCTGGTGCGCCGCCGCTGCTGTGGCCGGCGCCATTCTGCTCGCGGCTGCTCCCGCCGCCGTCGCCCAGGTGACGCCAGCCGCCGGCTACACCCCGCCGGACGACACCCCCTCCATCAAGGTCGGCGCGCTGATTTTCGCCGACTACACCTTTCAATCGCAGCCCACGTCGACCGACGCGGCCGGCAATGTCATCAGCCCGAGCTCGTTCAACGTCTCTCGCGCCTATATCAACATCACGGGCAGCATCTCGCACCTCGTCGCCTTCCGGATCACGCCGGACGTGACGCGCGAGAGCGGGGCCGGCAGCTCGCTCAACGGCAGCCTGACCTACCGGCTGAAGTACGCCTTCGCCCAGATCAACCTGGACGATTGGCTTCCGAAGGGCTCGGGGATCAGGATCGGAATCCAGCAGACACCCTTGATCGACTTCACCGAGGGCATCTACCGCTACCGCTTCCAGGGCACGACTTTCGAGGAGCGCGAGGGCTACATGTCCTCCTCGGACGCCGGTGTCAGCTTCCACAGCGTTCTGCCCAACAACTACGGCGACTTCCACGTGGGCTACTACTTCGGCGAGAGCTACTCCAAGGCCGAGGCGAACAACGAGAAGGGGCTCATGGCGCGGCTGAGCTTCCGCCCGATTCCGCGGAATCCGCTCCTGAAGGGCTGGCGCGTGACGGGCTTCGTCACCCAGGACCACTACATGCAGAACGCCGAGCGGAACCGCTACGTCCTCCAGACGACCTTCGAGCACCCCTTCATCAACGTCGGCGTCGATTACCTGAAGACCTCGGACAAGGCCTCGTCCGCCCTGACCAGCGGCGTGGATCTGAACCCGACGCTCAAGGGCACGGGCATCGCCGTCTGGGCGACGCCGAAGAAGGTGTACGCCAACGGGTCCTCGATCGAGGCGCTCATCCGCTACGACCACATGAAGCCTGGCGGCACCGCCGGCGCCGCTTCGATCACCTCGCCGGACGGCCTGAACGCGCGCATCATCGGCGGCGTCGCGTACTGGTTCCCGAAGCAGGGCGGCGTCGCGGCCGCCCTCCTGTTCGACGTGGAAAACGTGACGTTCTCCAACTGGACGCCGGTCAAGCCCACGTCGCGGAAGTTCTTCGTCCACACCCTGATCAGCTTCTAGGAGGAGCAGCATGAATCTCATGCCCAGAATGACTCGCATCGGCCGCGTGGCGACCGCGTTCGCCGTCCTCCTCACAGCCGGCCTGCTCGGCGGCGCCGCGACCGCGCAGGGACAGCAGATCAACGGCGCGGGGGCGACGTTCCCGTTCCCGATCTACTCGAAGTGGTTCAGCGAGTACAACAAGCTGCACCCGAACGTCCAGATCAACTACCAGTCGATCGGCTCGGGTGGCGGCATTCGGCAGCTCACGTCGCAGACGGTGTTCTTCGGCGCGACCGACGGGCCGATGACGAACGAGCAGATGCTGGCGGCGCCCGGCGCCATCCTGCACCTGCCGACGGTCCTCGGCGCCGTCGTCCCCGTCTACCACATCGAGGGTGTGACGGCGGAGCTGAAGTTCACCGGTCCGGTGCTGGCCGACGTCTTCCTTGGCAAGATCACGAAGTGGAACGAC
>PMKG01000240.1 GCA_003157675.1 Acidobacteriota bacterium | reverse complement strand
ACGCACCCCGCCACCGGGTCGCACGTCTCCACGCCGTTGCACGCGTTCCCGTCGTCGCACGCGAGCGCCGCGCCTGCCACGCACCCCGCCACCGGGTCGCACGTCTCCACGCCGGTGCACGCGTGTCTCTTGATTTCCGCGTTTGTCCGCAAGGTCGATGCGCAAAACGGGGTCGATTTCCGCATACGACCGTGATCGGTGGATCGCGGGACGGTATCGGGACGTCCGGTCGGCGATCGACGTGTCTACGGTGCCGCCTGACGGCGTCATCCTTGATTTTCGGCTGGATCAGAAAGGGCAGAAGGCGGGATCGCGAAAGCGTCGTTCGATCGGGCCATGCGCGTGAGCATCGGCGAGCCGTACGGCGAGCCCGGCGCGTCCGGCCGGGTTGCGGGTCGGCAGGTACCGAAGCCAGGTATTGGGCACGACGACGAGGTCCGCGATGTCGAGGACGGCCTCGGCGACCGAGTCGGCGAGACGTCGTCCGCAGAGGACGACAGTCCTGGGCTCGGGGAGTTCCTGGAGAGGCTCGCGGAGGTCGTCAGGCCGCTGGATGCAGGCGCCGCCGCGCAGTGGACCGGGTCCGCACTTCCAGTAGAGCCGCAGTCCGCCCTGGTCGTCTGGGGCGAGGATGCAGGTCGTCGTCATGAGCGCACCTCCTCGGCGGCGCGAGCGACGTGGTCGATGTCGATGCTCCGGGCCTTGACCGCGGCGGCGGCGGCGAGTGCGTGATGCGCGAGGGCGTCGATCCGGCGCATGAAGCCCTGGGACGCGTTGAAGACGGCCTCGGCCGCGTTGTCGGAGAAGAGGGGTCGGTCGACGCCCGCGATGCGGAGGCGGTGGTCGAGGTAGGCGCGTGTCGTGTCCCGGTCGAGGCCGCCGAGGTTGTAGCGGACGGTGACGCGCTGGGCCAGGGCCTCCAGGTGGGCCATGCGGAGCTTCTGCCGGAGACCGGCCTGCCCGGCGAAGAGGATGGCGAGTCGTCCGACGCTGTCGAGGTCGAAGTTGGTCAGGACGGGGAAGAGTCCGAGGACGTCGGGTCGCAGGTTGTGGGCCTCGTCCACGATGAGGAGGACGGCGAGGTGGCGTTCGCTGGCGAGCCGGACGACCTCGTCCTGGATGGCGCGGAAGACGAGTGCGCGGGAATGCGGAGGCTGGATGCCGAGTTCCAGTGCGACCTGGCGGCAGAAGTCGGTGGCGCTGACGGAGGTGTCGTGGACGTAGAGGGTGCGGACCTGGTCGGGGTGGAGCCCGCTGCGCAGCCTGCGGAGGGCGGTGGTCTTCCCGCTGCCGGGCTCGCCCGTGACGAGGCCGATGCCGCGGGTCTCGACGAGGTAGTTCATGCGGGCGTGCAGCTCGTCGAGGATCGGTGCCGAGAAGAGCTGCTCGGTCGGCACGTCGCGTCCGAAGGGGTGCCGCTGGAAGCCGAAGTAGGCGCGATACATCACTTCTCCTCCCCGTAGAAGGTCTTGGCCACGAGGTCCAGGTAGCTGATGCCCGTCGGCGTCGGCGGTTTCCGGGGCTCGGTTTCCCGGGCATTCCGGTGCAGGGTCGCGTTCGTGAAGAGGTCCAGACGGCGCAGGAGCACCTCCTCGGACTCGCCGCGCCGTCGCAGGTGCACGGGCCGCGTCGGGTCGTAGGGGTCGTAGAGGACTTCGACCGTCTCGCCCGCGTACCCGTCGGGGGCCTCGTACAGACGGCTCTCGATGTGGACGGTGCGGTCCCGGCCGACCCGGCGGACACCCTTCATCCGCAACAGCCGGTCCAGGTCCTCCGGCGCGGGCCTCACCAGGGCCTGGTCCTCCAGGAAGCGGTCGAGCGGCGTCTTGTTGTCGGAGAGGCCGGAGTGCGGGGTCTGGTGGTACTCGCCCTCGACCCAGGCCCACCAAACGCGGTTCAGCGACGCCAGGTCCGCGAGCATCGGGGGCGTGACGTGCGGCAGGAAGGCCGACCGCACGTGCCGGAAGAAGCGCTCGACCTTGCCGCGCCCCCGCGGGTGGTACGGCCGGGAGTGCACCAGCGAGACGTTCAAGGTCGCGCAGATCACCTCCAGGTGATGGGTCCGGAAACACGCGCCGTTGTCCGTGTAGAGCCGACGCGGGATCCCGCGACGCAGCATCGCCTGCTTGAAGCCGTCCTGGAAGCAGGCCGCGTTCTCGGACAGGTAGAAGGCCGAGTACGGCACCATGCGCGACGCGTCGTCGAGGAAGGCCAGCAGGTACGTTTTCCCCCCGTCCCGCCGTCCGGGGACCTCGAGCCGCGGGCCGTACATCACGTCCGACGTCCAAAGGTCGTTCACGTGCGGATGCGTGAAGGCGATCGCGTCGGGCTCCGGAAACGGTGCCACCTCGCACTGACCGCCGTCCTGTCGCGAAAACAGCCGGTACACCGCGCCCGGGCGCAACGGCCGGTCCGGCAGCCTGCCCGCCAGACGCAACGCCCGGAGCAGGCTCGGCACCGTCGCCTTCGGCCGCTCCTTCCGCATCGCCAGCAGCAGGTCCTGCACGTCCTCCGGGATCGCCCGGGACGTCCCCGCGTCGGACCGGGGGGCCGGTTTCAGACCCGCGAAGCCCGTCGCACGGTACAGGGAGACCCAGTCGCTGATCGTCGTCCGCCCGATCCGCGTCCGCGGGCTGCCCGGGATCTGCCACTCCTTCCCGGTCAGTCGCTCCAGGATCCGCTGCATCTCCCCCGGCGCCAGCGGGCCTCCGACCAGCTCGCTGATCACCCCGTACC
>PMKG01000160.1 GCA_003157675.1 Acidobacteriota bacterium | reverse complement strand
AGCGGATCGTCGATGCCGGCCAGCCGCGCCACGCCGGCCGCCGTCGCGCGGACTTCGTCGGCGTACGGGTCGTCCGACGCGATCACCCGGACCGGGAGCGCGTGCGCGGTGAACACGACCAGCTCTCCGGGCGCGGGTCCGCCGAGCTCACGGATCCGCGCCGCGAACGCCTCGAGCAGGCGCGGATGCGTGTGGTACGAAGCCACGCACTCGAGGGCGATCCGGTCGGGCAGGGCCGCGCGGGCATCGTCTGTGTACTTCTGGACGCTCAGCGTGGAGAACTGGGGCGCCAGCGGGATCCCCACGACGCGTGCCACGCCCGAGCCGGCCAGGCCGCCGAGCGCCTCGGAGATGAATGGATGCCAGTGGCGCATGCCGACCACGACCGGCACCGCGCCGCCGAGCCTCTTCGAGAGCGCGTCGCGCTGCCGGAAGGTGATGTCGGTCAGCGGCGAGCGCCCGCCGATGGCCGAGTAGTTGCGCCGGATCTCGGACAGGAGCTCATCCGAGGCGGGGCGCCCCCCGCGCACGCGAGTCAGATACTCTGGCAGATCGTCGAGCGACGACGGCGTTCCGTGCGCCATCAGGAGAATTGCAGTGGACATCGCCTCACCCGGCTTGCGACTCGCGGCATCATCCGCTGCCAGCTATATCGAACTGAACGCGTGGACGTGATTTGCGAGGGTCTCCACCGCCTCGACACTCGTGCCCGGCAGGATCCCGTGCCCGAGGTTGAAGATGTGGCCCGGACGCGAGCCGGCTCGTTGCAGCACGTCGTCCGCGCCGGCCAGCAGACGGGACGTCGGCGCGAGCAGCAGCGTCGGGTCGAGGTTCCCCTGGATGGCGTGATCCTCGCCGATGAGCGCCCAGGCGTCGTCGAGCGGGATGCGCCAGTCGGCGCCGATGACGTCGCCGCCGGCTTCGGCGAGGAGCGGCAGCAGCGTGGCCGTGCCGGTCCCGAAGTGAATCGTCGGGACGCCGACCGACTTCAGGCGATCGAAGATGTGCCGGCTGTGGGGCAGCACGAACTCACGGTAGTCGGCCGGACCAAGCGCGCCGACCCAGGAGTCGAACAGCTGCACGGCGTCGGCGCCGGCCTCGACCTGCGCCACCAGGTAGTCGGCCGCGGTGTCGGCCAGCAAGGCGCACAGCCGGTGCCAGGTCTTCGGGTTGCCGTACATCAGGGCCTTGGTGTGCGCGTAGTGGTTCGAGTGGCCGCCCTCGATGGCGTACGAGGCCAGCGTGAACGGAGCGCCTACGAACCCGATCAACGGGACGAGGCCCGAGAGCGACGCCTTGACGAGGCGGATCGCCTCGAGGACCGGCGCCAGGCGCTCGCGCGGTTCGAAGGGCGAGAGCGCGTCGACGTCGGACTCCGCCCGGATCGGGCGCTCGACCCGCGGCCCGTCGCCCTTCACGAAGTCGAAGGGGAGCCCCAGCGGCTCGAGCGGCAGCAGCAGGTCGGAGAAGATGATGGCGGCGTCGAGTGGCAGGCGCCGCACCGGTTGCAGCGTCACCTCGGTCGCGAGCTCGGGGGTCCGGCACAGTTCGAGCATCGAGTAGCGCTGCCGCAGCTCGCGGTATTCCTTCATGTATCGGCCCGCCTGGCGCATGAACCAGACCGGGGTGGCGTCAACAGGTTGACGCCGGCACGCTCGCAGGAAACGATCGTTCATGGGGTGGCCTCGGAAGCGGTGACAAAGGAACAAGTATGGCACATCCCGACGGCGGCCGCGGCTGGCGAGCTTGACAAAGATGCTATACTTCGTCGCTTGATCGGCTAATCTTCAGATAGGTGGAAGCTCTCAAGGGAGGCCGTGTGACGCCCATCCTGGTGCGCCCGGTACGGGAACAACTCGAACACGACCGGGTCATCCGGCTCTTGCAACAGCGCTGGCGCCGCAAGTACGCGGTCGGCATCAACCAGGGCAGCGAAACCGTCGCGGCGGTGGGCCAGCCGGACGCGCTCATCTATCCCGACGTGGTGCTCGCTCCCCCCGGCCGGCCAGGGAAGCCCGAGATCGTCGTCGAGGTCGAGACCGGCGAGTCGGTCAACAACCTCGAGGCGATGGCGGAGTGGATTCGGATGGGCCGGCTCAAGGCCGAGTTCCACCTCTACGTGCCGACCGGATCGGTCGACACGGCCAGGCGACTCTGTACGGAACACGCCATCCCGGTGGCCGAGATCTGGACCTTCCATCCGGTTGGCGACCAGATGCGCTTTACGATGGTCTACAAGGCCCCGGAGCACAGCCGGGCCGCGAGACGTCGGTCGGCGGAATCCGCGTCGGCTGACAAGCCGGCGGGGAAGCCCCGGCCGAAGNNCCGTGAAGCCTGCGAAGAAGAAGGCGGTCAAGCCCGCGAAGAAGAGTGTCGCGAGGGGCGGAACCGCGGCCCGGAAACGTCGGTAGGGCCTCGTCGCTCCCCATCCCCGAGTGCCGGAGCGGCGTCGCCGCTCCGGGATCGCCTGCCGTCGTCTTGCGGCTGGCGCTATACTGACACCATGTCGATGAACGGAAAGCGGCTCAGTTTCGCCGTCGTAGCGGCGGTATTCCTCTCGGTCACACTGGCGGGCCATGGGCCGTCGGGACAGGCGCAGAAGCCGCCGGCCGGCCAGGGACAGGCAACCCCGGCGTCCAGGGGGCCGATCACGGTGCCGCAGGTGGTGCCGCCGCAGCCGACGCCGCCGGCGCTCTTCCGTTCGGGCATCGAGATGGTGACGACCGACGTCATTACCCGCGACACCGGCGGGCAGTTCGTCTCCGACCTCAAGCCCGACGAATTCGAGGTCCTCGAGGACGGCGTGAAGCAGGACGTCGTCCAGCTCCTGCTGTTCCACGGCGGGCGGGTCTACAGCCGCCTAGTCCTCGACACTTCCGGTTCGATGGAGAAGACCCTCCCGGAGGTGCAGAGGGTCGTGATCGGGTTCCTCCGGAACCTGCTCCAGCCGAGGGATCGGGCGTACGTGCTGGCGTTCTCCGAGCGGCCGAGCCTCATCGAGGGGTTCCCCGCCGACTTCCAGTCGCTCGAGCGCGCGCTCGTCGGCCTGAAGGCGGACGGCGAGACGGCGCTCTACGACGCTCTGGCGGCTGCGCTCGAGCACCTGAAGAAGGGTAATCGGGACAAGAAAGTG
>PMKG01000162.1 GCA_003157675.1 Acidobacteriota bacterium | reverse complement strand
GCGACGCGCGCCATCCGTGGCTGGTTGTGCGCCGCGCAGTAGTGCGTGGCGAGCAGCCGCTCCCCGTCGGGATGGAACATCGTCACCATCTCGAACGGCGTGTCCTTGCCGAGGACGTGCATGATGGCAGACCCGTCGGCGGTCATGCGCACCTCGAGGGTCGCATCCATCCGCTGGCCGCCATCCTCCATCCAGCCATTCCACTGGCCGACCAGCGAGCTGAGCTTCTGCCAGTCGGGGGACTGCGGCGCCGCGCGATGCACCATATCGGGGGGCTTCGCCTGCCCGGCGGCCATCGGCTTGGCGGCCTGCTGCGGACCGGCGGCGATCAAACAGAGCGCAAGAGGAGTCGCGAGCATCAATCGATTCATGGAACGCCCTCCTCCAGCGATTGTCGGCCCGCCCCGGCGGCAGCGTCAAGCGAGTCGGCCGGCGAGGACGCCGGCTCCACTCCGTCGCTGCACTGCCGTAGAATGGGCGACGCCATGCCACGCATCAACTCCGCGCGCCTGCGCGCCCGCCTCGAACGAATGAGCGAGTTCGGCCGCCCGCCAGGCGGCACCTTCGAAGACGGCGTGACGCGCGTGGGTTACTCGGAGGCTGACAGGGCCGCCCGCGCCTGGCTTTCAGGCGTGATGAAGGCCGCGGGGCTCGACGTCCGCATCGACGCCGCCGCCAATCTCATCGGGCGAAAGGAAGGGCGCGACGCTGCCGCGGCGCCCATCCTGTTCGGCTCCCACAGCGACTCGGTCATCGCCGGCGGCAACTTCGATGGCCCCCTTGGCGTGCTTGCCGCCGTCGAAGCTGCCGAGACGCTCGTCGAGCAGGGTGTGGCGACCACTCATCCGCTCGAGGTCGTGGTCTGGACCAACGAGGAGGGCGTGGCCTACGGCGACGGCCTGTGCGGGAGTCGGGCTGTCGCGGGGGACATGACGGCTCCCGAGCTCGAGAAGGTCTGGAACGGCGTGCGAAAGGCCGACGCGATTCTCGGCCTCGGAGGGGATCCGGACCGACTCGCCGAGGCGCGGCGCGCGCCGGGATCGATTCATGCCTATGTCGAGCTGCACATCGAGCAGGGCAGCGGTCTCGAGCGGGCGGGTGTTCCGATCGGCGTGGTCCAGGGCATCGTCGCCATTCATCGTTATCGGTGTGTGGTTCGTGGCGTCGCCAATCACGCCGGCACTACGCCAATGGCCGATCGGCGCGACGCACTCCTTGCCGCATCGAAGCTCGTCGAGGCGGTGCGCGAGGTCGTCACGGGTCTTCCGGGCCGACACGTTGGGACGGTGGGCCAGCTCGACGTGGAGCCGAACGCACCCAACGTCATTCCCGGCACGGTTAGGCTGACCGTCGAGCTGCGCGATCTCGCGGCCGGGGTCCTGCGTGAGCTTGCCCGGCAGGTCAAGGCGCGGGCGGCCGTCATCGCCGCGGCCATGGGGACGACGATCGAGATGGAGCCGTCGAGCTTCCACCATGCGACGCTGGCCTCGCCCGACGTGCAGGCAGCAATCGCGGGAGTGGCGGAGCGGCTTGGCCTGACGCATCTGCCAATGCCGAGCGGCGCCGGCCACGACGCGCAGATCGTGGCGAAGCTCGGCCCGATGGGGATGATCTTCGTGCCCTCGGTCGGCGGCATCAGCCACTCGCCGCGCGAGTGGACCTCGTGGGAGGACTGCGCCCGCGGCGCCGACGTTCTGCTCGCGACCGTGCTCGCCGTGGACGAGCTTCAGTCCGTCGCGGCGTCCGGGATATGATGTGGCATTCAGAAACTCGACCGTCAACGGAGGATGCTCTTCATGCGCAGAAGACTGATCGTCGCCGCCATCCTGACGCTGACGCCGCTGCTGGTGGCCGCGTCGCCGGGTGTGGTGCAAGCGGCTCCCACGCCGGTTGCCGTCGGCGCGGTGGTGCCGAAGGACGTGACGCTCACCGACATCTACGGCAAGACGCACTCGCTCGCGGACTACCGCGGCAAGGTGGTCTTCATCCACTTCTGGTCGATCGTCTGTCCGTACGAGAAGCTGGCCGAGCCCAAGTGCATCGGCATTCAGCAGGCGTACGCCGACAAGGGCGTCGTGCAGATCGCGATCAACGCCAACCAGGGAGAGTTGAAGGGTGACGGCGGGGCGCCGTACGCCAACCTCCGCGACCACGTCGAGAAGGCGGGAGTCACCTTTCTCGTGACCGTCGATCCCGGCAACAAGGTGACCGACGTGCTGGGCGGCCAGAGCACCCCGCACTGCTTCGTCATCGACCGCGACGGGGTGCTCCGGTATTCGGGCGCGCTCGACAACGACCCGCGCGGCACCAAGGGGGCGTCCGCCGTTTCCTACGTCCGCGACGCGCTCGACTCGGTGCTTGCGGGCAAGCCCGTGGCGACGCCGACGAACGAGCCCTATGGTTGAAGCGTCAAGAGATAGCCTCTCGTGAAGAGGCCTGCGACGGGTTCAGACGGAATGCGCATCCAGCGGTTGTTGGCGGTGGTCGTGTGTCTCCTGCTCGCTGGCGTGCCCCAGGCACGTGCCGCACAGCCGGAGATCCGCGTGGTCGATTTGAAGGGGCTCGAAGCCGCCCTGGCGACCCACAAGGGCGAAGGGATTCTCCTCAATTTCTGGGCGATCTGGTGCGAGCCGTGCGTGGCGGAACTGCCGGACCTGCTGGCCGTCGGCCGTGAGTTCCGCGCGCGGCACGCCGTCGTCCTGACGGTGTCGTACGACTTGATGCTGCCGGATGTGACGCCGGCAGACGTGCTGAAGCAGATGCGGA
>PMKG01000165.1:1223-4669 GCA_003157675.1 Acidobacteriota bacterium | reverse complement strand
GGGCTCAAGGCTCAGGGCTCAGGATTGAGGGCCCGGGATCCGCGAAGGTCGGTCCTGGGCCCTTTTTCTTTGGCGCATCGCGGAGGGTCGGGCCGAACAGTCGACATGTTCACCGAAGCGTATCGAGTCCGGGTCCTGTAATCATGGAGGGGTGCCGCAGTTTCCGTTGGCCCAGCGGCCGCGGTCGCCCGCGGCGACCGCCCTACAGAACCTGCTTTCGGTCATCGCACCGAGGCCGCCGTCGGGTGCAGCCGTTGGTCAGCCCGCCTGTTTCTTGGACTTGCGCTGTCTCGGCGCCGGAAGAGCGGCAATGACCGAGCGCAGGAAGTCGTTCACAGCGTGTGACGAGGTGAACACCGCCGCCACGTCCGGGTCGAGTACTACGGTGACGGTACCCTTGCCGAGCCTGGCGGCATACGGATTGGGCCTCGCCTTGCCGTAGTCAAAGCGATACTCGGGCCGCATCTCGCGCACTTCACTCGCCCCGCCGCTACGAAGTTTCGTGCTCATAGTCCTGTCGCTCTCGCGCCGTCGCCCGCCTGGCGCTGACCACCCGGATGCGACCCTGCCGTTGGGTGAACGCGCCGACGAGAAGACGACCGCCCGCGTGCCCTACGAGGATCATCCGCTCTTCCGTGTTCGAATGGTCAGGATCATCGAACAGCTTCGCCACCGGATCCCGAAAGACCGCGATGGCGTCGTCGAAGCTGAGGATCCGCGAATACGTCACCGCAGGCGGGATGAGCCCATTCCGAACGTGGCTTCGACACCCACAGATATCCGCGGGGCCCAACGTTCTTCGGGCCATCAACCCGCAACACAACCCGACTCAAGAGACTCTGAATCGACTCCTGCGTCCCTTCCGGTTGCGCCTCAGCCTCGCTCCGATCGCTCGGCGGCGAGCACTCACCGCAGCGTAGATCGCCAGCACTCCGCTGTCTGTCCCGTCCGCCCAACGATCGCGCATCCTCCTCGGCGGGTCATGATCGCGTCCGCGGGCGTCGGGTGCAAGCCGTCGTTGAACTCAATCCGTTGCCCGGCGCTCTACGGCCGGCTTCATCGATCCATAGAAGCGACGATCTCGCGCGAGGCGTCGCAGTAGCCCCAGCCGATTGCAGCCGCCCGGTCGACGATCCGGTTCAGCCGTTCTTGCCACTGCAGACGCCCCGCGGTCCCAACGGCCCTGACCTTCGTGACCACCTGAGAGAGCGTTGCCTCCAACGCCCGGAAGTAGGCCTCATCCCCGTGCCCCGTGTCGGCCGCCACGTCGGTGCCGGCTTCCACCAAGGTCAGCATCAGGTCGATCGTGGCATCCGTGTCGCCCGTCGCCTGCTCGAAATGGCGGACCAGGCGCTGGGCCTCGCCGACCCGAACGGGCTTGCGCCCAAAGAGGTTGGGGTACATCGCATCGAGGATCAGCGCCCGGTACTTCTCCAGTTCCGTGCCAGGCCCGAAGAATCGGGCGTGAAGAAACCTTCGGTTGTCCGGGCTTACATCGTAGAGAGCCCGAATCACGGCGAGCAGGTCGGACTGATCCGCCGCCCGGAGAGCCGCCTTCACCCCGCTCCAGGATCCCTTCGCGTTCTTGTTCGTCATCGGTGTCCAGTGCCGTCTTCCGTTGGCCCAGGTCGGCGTTCACCCGCGCCGGCTGGTGATGCCCCCGGGCCGGCGTCGGGTGCAAGCCGATGGCAGGGCTCGCCGTTTGTCTTGCATCCGATTCGTCGTTGCTTGGGCACCGGCGCGGGCCCGAACAGCGCTCTGATCGTCTGCACGACCGCCAGGATCTGAGTGTCGTGGTCAGCAAGCTTCCGTTCCAGTTCGTCGAGGCGTTGCGCGAGCGCCTGGTGTTCCGAGAGAACGCGCCGAATCTCGACGAAGACCCGCACGACGAAGAGGCTGACTTCCACCGCACGCCTGGAGTTGAGAACGCTGCCGCCATAATGGCGCCGCGTTCGGTAAGGCGGCGTTCTGCGACCACCTCGAGTGATCCGCCATGTCACTCGAGCGCGTCCACGATCCGCAGCTCGAAATCCCAGCCTTCGTGAGTGTTGAAGAAGGACTCAATGTCCTCAATGGTCAACGGAATTCCGTCAACGATCAGGAGCGGATGGCCTTGGCCGTCCGAGGCGATTCGTCCCCTCAGGGTGTCGTGCAACATATGGCGCTCGCCGGGTGAAGCCGTGACGTGCCGAGTCGCGAGACCGCGGCGCATCTTGTCTCTGACCCGGCCGAGGGCACTGTACGGGCTCGTCTCACTGTAGGCCGAGAACTCATAGCCCAAGCCTTCCTTGCCCACCTCCGACGCCCGCACGGTGTATCCGAGTGGACCTTCGTGGCAGCGGATTACGAAAGATCGCTGCTTCCCGGAGAAGTCTTCGACTTCCTCCTGGATCGGAAAGTCGGACTTCCAGCNNAAGCTCAGCGTCGCGCGCATGTTAACACGCGCCGACAGGGGCGGTAAGGAAGAGGGATCGGGATCCACCCGGGCGCAACCCCGAACCCCGCGATTGCGTCTAACCCTCCAGGCAGACGTGTCCTCGGACGTTCGTCCCCTCCGGAGAAGTCATGCTCCAGGATTTCCGCGTCGCCGTCCGCGCGCTGTTTAGGAACCCGGTCTTCTCCGTCACCGCCATTGCCGTGCTGGCGCTCGGGATCGGCGCGAATTCGGCCATTTTCGGCCTGGTGGACCAGGCCCTGCTGTCGCCGCCCGGTATTTCCGACCCGGCGCGCGTCGTCGCCGTTCGCGCGAAGTACCTGAAGCTCAACCTGCCGGACATCTCGATCTCGGGCCCGGACTTCCGCGACGTGCGGGACGCCCGGGACACCTTCGAGCACGCGGCGGTCATGGATCAGAGCGACCTCACCTACTCGACCGGCGGGACGCCCAGGGTCCTCCGCGGGGCGAAGGTGTCGCGCGAGTGGTTCGACGTGTTCGGGGCGACGCCCGAGCTGGGACGCACCTTCGTCGAGGAGGAGGAGGGGGCGGGCGGTCAGCCGGCGGTCGTGCTCGCTCACGCCGCCTGGCTTCGCCTGTTCGGCGGGGATCCGCTCATCGTCGGCAAGACAATGACCATCGACGACAAGCCGGCGAAGGTGGTTGGGGTGATGCGGGCCGACTTCCGCTGGCCCCGCGAGGTCGACGCGTGGGTCCCGCTCGGCCTGCCGGCGGCTGAATTCACCGACGAGTTCCGATTCAACGAACACTTGGTCGGCGTGGCGCGGCTTCGGCCCCAGGTCACCGTAGCGGGAGCCAACGCGCGCATCGATGCGCTGGCCGGCCGCGTGCGGAGCGGATCGGGCGACACCGCCGATTTCGCGAAGTCGGCGAAGTGGGGCATGTTCGCGGTGCCGTTCACCGACTACGTCGCCGGCGATTCGAAGCGGGCCATGCTGGTGCTCGTCGGCGCGGTCGGGTTCGTGCTGCTGATCGCGTGCGCCAACATCGC
>PMKG01000165.1:688-1212 GCA_003157675.1 Acidobacteriota bacterium | reverse complement strand
GTCGGACTGCAGCCCCACATCGACGTGACGGTGCTGTTGTTCACCCTCGGGATCGGCGTCGCGTCGGCGCTGCTCTTCGCGCTGGCCCCTGCCTGGCAGGTGACTCGCGTCGATCCGCTGGAGCACCTCAAGGCCGCCGGACGCACGGCGGGGACGAGCCGGCGGCGTCAGCGGCTGCGCTCGTCGCTCGTCGTCGCCGAGACGGCGCTGGCCNNGAGCCCCGCGGTCTCGTCATCGGCGGCGTGGCGCTGCCCGCGCGGCAATACCAGAAACCAGAAGAGCGCGTCGCCTTCTACCAGGCCCTCGTGGCCCGCCTGCAGTCGATGCCAGGCGTCGCCTCGGCCGCGGCCGGCGCCCCGATGCCGTTCACGGGCGGCGACTCGTCGGCGTCATTCGAGATCGAAGGACAGACGCTGGCGCCCGGCGAGCCCGGACCGCACGGGCGGATCCGGATGGTGAGCCCGGGGTACTTCTCCACGCTCGGCATCCCGCTCAGGAAAGGCCGCGTCTTCACCGACGACGAC
>PMKG01000165.1:0-609 GCA_003157675.1 Acidobacteriota bacterium | reverse complement strand
GGGTGGTGGCCAGGATGCGCGGCGGCGCGGCCGCGTCGGCGTCGGTCGTCTCCGCCGCGATTGGCGACATCGATCCGACGCTGCCCACCGAGCACGCCGGCACCATGGTCGGGCTGCTGGACGAGTCGCTCGGCCCGCGCCGGTTCGTCGTGTGGCTGCTGAGCTTCTTCGCGGCCGTCGCGCTCCTGATGGCCGCGCTCGGCCTCTACGGCGTCGTCAGCTACTCGGTGGCCCAGCGAACGCAGGAGATCGGCGTGCGCATCGCGCTCGGCGCGGACGCGGGGTCGGTCGTCGGCCTCGTGCTGCGGCAGGGCGCGGGGCTCGCGCTCTCCGGCGTGGCGATCGGCGCAGCCGGCTCGATCGCGCTGAGCCGGCTGCTGGCGAGCCAGTTGTACAACGTGAGCCCGTTCGACCCGGCGACGTTCCTCTTCATGGTGGGCGTCCTCATGGCGACGGCAGTGGTCGCGGCCTACATCCCAGCTCGCGCCGCCAGCCGGATCGATCCGCTGAGGGCGCTTAGGTACGAGTAAGGCTCAGGGCTCACGGCTCACCCCTCGACGGTGCTCGGGGTGCACTGAGAGAGGGCGCCGTGCGCCCGAGTCGAAGGGC
>PMKG01000319.1 GCA_003157675.1 Acidobacteriota bacterium | reverse complement strand
GTACTCGGCGTTCTCGCTCAGGTCGCCGAGTTCGCGGGCGCGGCGGATCTCCTTGGGCAACTCGGTGCGAAGTTCGCGCTCGAGCACCTGGATCTCTTCCTCGAACCTCTTTACCAGTTGGTCCTTGATTGGCATCCGACGTCGTTCCGTTCTCCGCGCCCGGGCCGCGCGGACAGGCCCATCCCGCCACGGCGCCCGATCACGCGCTGACCCCACGTTTCCTCGCGATTCTAGCATACGGCTCGCGGTCTCCGGCTATGATGGGGGACGCCATGCGGTCACTCTCGAGCCGGCATCACCCCCTCGTGGCCACCTGCCGCGCCCTGGCGCGCGCGCGCGGCGGAGCCGACCCGCGGCTGCTGCTCGACGGCGCGCACCTGGTCGCCGATGCCCTCGCGTCCGGCCTCCGGCTCGAGACCGTCGCCTTTACCGCCCGTGCGCGGTCGACGCCCGAGGGTGCGCAACTCGTCGAGCGCCTGTCCGCCACGCCCGCCGACCTGGTCGAAGTGACCGAGCAAGTGATGGAGGCCTTGAGTCCCGTCCCGAGCCCATCCGGCATTGTCGCGATCGCCCCTCGGCCCGACGCGTCACTCAGCCGGGTGCTGGCCGGGTCCCCGGCGCTCGTCGTCGTCGCCGTCGACGTGCAGGAACCGGGCAACGTGGGCGCCGTGGTGCGGGCGGCGGAGGCCGGTGGGGCCACCGGCGCCGTCTTCTGCGGTGCGAGCGCGGATCCGTTCGGCTGGAAGGCCCTCAGAGGGTCGATGGGCAGCGTCCTGCGGCTGCCGGTGGTCGGCGGCGTGACGCCCGGCGAGGTGCTGGCCGCGGCGCGGTCGGCGGGCCTTCGCATCCTCGCCACCGTGCCGAGGGGCGGCGCGGCTCCCGAGGCGCTCGACCTTCGTCCGCCGACGCTGCTGCTGTTCGGGAGCGAAGGGGCGGGGCTCTCGGGCGAGATCCTGCGCCGCGCCGACGCGCGCGTGTCGATCCCGATGCGGGCCGCCGTCGAATCGCTGAACGTCGCCGTCGCCGCCGCGCTGCTCGTCTACGAGGCCGCCCGCCAGCGCCGCGCTACTTGATCTTCGCCGTCATCGCCCCGAGGAGGTCCGACCGGAAGTCGTAGACGACGATCTTCACGTCCTTCGGGTCGCCGGTCACGGCCACGCTGGCCGTGTACGGGATGCCAACGCTGGTGTACCTGGCGAAGGTGTCGTCCTTGAGCGCGAAGTTCACGTCCTGCCACAGTTGGCCCACGACAGCGTGCCGGGCGTCGCCGCAGAAGATCCCGATCCCAAGGTGCGCCACGCGGCGGCCGTCGAGCGGCGTAAACGAGACGCTGCGCGGATCGATCTTCGCCTCCACCAGCACCTCGCGGCCGGCCGGTCCCTTCGCCGCGACGAGGCTGACCTTGAGCCTGACGTAGACGTCGCCGGTGCCCTCGAGTTCCCGCGCCGCCGTGAGAATCCGGTTGTACGACAGCTCGCTGAACCCGGTCGCCGACCCCGGCCGCTTCGCCTCGTTCGCCGCGACCCCGGCCGCTTCCGGCGGCGAGGCTGCCGGCTCGGACGACCCGCTCACCGGCCCGATGACGTACTGCTTGCGTGCCCGGACGGACACGCCGCTCCGGTCGACGTGGACGTCGACTCGGTGGGGATGGCCGTCACGGTCTGCGGGTTCGACCTCGACCCCCAGCAGGTACGCACCGGCCAGCTCGCGCGAGACGCGGTCGAGCAAGGGCTCGAATTCCCCGATCACGAGCAGCAGGGTCCCGCCAGCCGAGGCCGTCATGTTCTCGATGCCGGAGCGCTCGAGCGACTCATCGGCGGAGGCGGTCGGTGACGGTGTGACGGCCGCGTTCTCGAACTGGTACTTCTCGAGGTAGAGCGAGTAGAGGTTCACCTGCGCGGCGGCCAGCGCCAGCGCCACCGGCGAGAACTCGCTCGTGCTGACCGGCGGCGGGAAGCCGCCGCTGACGAGGACCAGCGTCTTGGGCCTCGGAATCGACGACAGGATGCCGGCCAGGTGGCGCAAGGCGTCGAGCGAGCGCTGCGCCCGGTCGTGGCCCATCAGCGCCATCTGGTTCGCCTGGAGCAGCACGTTCGCGCTGCACGCCTCGATCTCCCGGTTCTGGGCCAGGTCCGTCCGGGTCGCCTGGGTGGTGAGCTTGTCGACGCACTCGCGCTGGACGACGTCGTTTGCCGCCATGGCGTCGCGTCTCGAGATGTCGTAGGCCTCGGAGAGGCCGATCCGGTAATCGGTGTGCGGCCAGGGCACGACGGCGGGACTGACGAGCGCGAGCGCGTCGAACAGGTCCCTGCGGTTGGTGGTGAGGCCGATGCGCGCGGGGAGCCGCGGCAGCGTCACGACGGCCACGCGGTCGGTGGGCAGCAGGCGGTCGATGAACCGCCCGACCGCGCGCTTGGCCAGCACGCCGTCGCCGGGCTCGAGGCTGTCTTCGTCGATGCCGATGATGATGTCCCGTCCGGTGCCGACGCGCCCCGGCGCGACGACTTCCGGCTGCGGCTCGCCCCGCTCGACGCGGAGGATCTCATCGATGCCGGGGGCGCGGTGCGAGAGGAACTGCGCCGACACGATCTTCCGCGGCTTCCCGTCGACGGTCACCGTGAAGTCGGCCGGCGTCAGGTCGGTCACCGGGAACGCGGACCGGTCGACGACACTGACGTCGATGACCACGACGTCGACGCCCGCGCGGAACGACGGCACCTGGGCCGACAGGCGCCCGGGCGAGAGCGTGGCCAGCACGACGTAGACGAGCACGGGGGCGGTGAGCGCCACGCGTATTCTGTGCACGGATTCCTCCGGGATTGCCGGCGCAGGGTGTGCCGGTGCCGCCAGTATACCGTGCCCCCGCCCCGCAGGCGACGCGGCCGGTGGCGTCTGCTATGCTGTGCCAGGAACGCGGATGAGCACTCCCGATCTCTTCACCGACGGCGACGACCGGGCGCGGGCCCGCCCCGACGCCCCGCTGGCCGACCGCATGCGGCCGCGCACCTTCGAGGAGCTCGTCGGCCAGGACGCCCTGCTGGCGCCGGGCCATCCCCTGCGGGTGGCCATCGAGCGCGACCTGCTGCAGTCGATCATCCTCTGGGGGCCGCCAGGCACGGGCAAGACGACGCTCGCCCGCCTCATCGCGCACGTCACGCGGACCCACTTCATCTCCTTCAGCGCCGTGCTGGCCGGCATCAAGGAGATCAAGGCCGTCATGGCCGAGGCCGAGGCGGCGCGGCGGCAGATGGGACGGCGCACGATCCTGTTCGTCGACGAGATCCACCGGTTCAACAAGGCGCAGCAGGACGCGTTCCTGCCCAGCGTCGAAGCCGGGGACATCGTGCTCATCGGCGCCACGACCGAGAATCCCTCGTTCGAGGTGAACTCGGCCCTCCTGTCGAGGTCGCAGGTGTACGTCCTCGAGCCGTTGACGTTCGAGGCCACGCTCGACATCCTGCGCCGCGCCCTGGCGGACCCGGACCGGGGACTGGGTGCGGAAGAGGTGGATGTCGAGCCGGCCGCGCTCGAGGCCATGGCCAGACTGGCCAGCGGCGATGCCCGGACGGCGCTGAACGTGCTCGAAGCCGCCGTGCTGGCCGCCCCCGCGGTCGCCGGCGCGGGGCGCGGGCGCGTGGACACCGCGTTCGTGGAGATGGTGGCCCAGCGCCGGATGCTCCTGTACGACAAGAACGGTGAGGAGCATTACAACCTCATCTCCGCCCTGCACAAGTCGATGCGGAACAGCGATCCCGACGCGGCGCTC
>PMKG01000216.1 GCA_003157675.1 Acidobacteriota bacterium | reverse complement strand
GCCGATCTACTGGGCGACGGGCAACCTGCACTCGGGTGAGACGGGCAGCGCCGAGATGGAGATGGAGCTGGCCTACCGGCTCCTGGTCGAGGAGTCGCCGTTCATTCAGACGATCCGCAGCAACGTCATCGTCTTCCTGACGCCGGTTCTCGAAGTGGACGGCCACGAGAAAGTCGTTGACAACCTGTACTACCAGAAGAAGACCGGCAAGACGATGCCGCTCATCTGGTGGGGCAACTACGTCGCGCACGACAACANNCATGACGTACTGGGGCAAGTACGTCGCGCACGACAACAACCGCGATGGCCTCGGCGTGGGGTTGAAGATCACGCAGAACATCCTGCGCACCTATCTCGAGTATCACCCGACGGTTCTTCACGACCTGCACGAATCGATGTCGTACCTCTACACGTCCACCGGAGAGGGGCCCTACAACATCGCGCTCGACCCGCTGCAGACCGACGAGTGGTGGCTGCTGTCGAAGTACGAAGTCGCCGAGATGACCAAGCGCGGCGTGCCGGGCGTGTGGACCTGGGGGTACTACGACGGCTGGACGCCCAACTATCTCTTCTTCATCGGAAATCTCCACAATGGCATCGGCCGGTTCTTCGAGACGCAGAGCTATGGGCCGCAAAACCAGACGCTGAACCTGCCGGCCGGCTCGACGAGTAAGGAATGGTACCGGCCCAACCCGCCGCTGCAGACCATCAAGTGGGGACCGCGCAACAATGTCAACATCCAGCAGAGCGCGCTGCTGCTCGGGATGTCGTTTGTCGCGAAGAACCGGGAGATGTTCCTCGAGAACTACTATCTGAAGAACAAGCGGGCCGTTGACGAGGGCAGGACCGCGTCGCCGCACGCATGGGTGATCCCGGCCGGCCAGCGCCGCAACGGCGAGGCCGCGAACCTGGTCAACCTGCTGCGCCTCCAGGGCGTGGAAGTGCACACGGCCAACGCGGCGTTCACGGCGGGCCAGGTGCCGGTCGCGGCCGGCGATTACGTCGTCCGGATGGACCAGCCGTACGGCCGGCTGGTGACCAATTTCCTCGACACGCAGTTCTTCGCGCCCGGCAACCCGTTTCCCAACGACGACACCGGGTGGTCGCTGACGCTGCTGCACAACGTGAAGGCGATGAAGGTGGACGACAAGTCGGTGCTCGACCACCCGATGACGCTGCTCACCGCTGACGCCAGGGTGCCCGGCACCATCACCGGCACCGGTCCGGTCGTGATCGTGGACCACAACGGCGACACGAACCTGATCACGTTCCGATTCGCGAACAAGGACATGAAGATGCTGGCGGCCGAGGAGCCGTTCGAGGCGGCCGGCCAGAAGTTCGCCGCCGGGGCGTTCATCATCCCGGGGGCGGATCGCGCGAAACTCGAGGCGACGGTGAAGGAGTTCGGTCTCGCGGCCTACGCGGTTGCGTCGGCGCCGGGCGTGAAGTCGCACGAACTGACCGTGCCGCGTATCGGGTACGTCCACTCCTGGTCGAACACGCAGAACGAGGGCTGGGTGCGGATGGTCTTCGACAAGTACAAGATCCCGTATACCTACATGGGCGACATCAAGCTGCGTGAGCCGGACCTGCGGCGGAAGTTCGACGTGATCATCTTCCCGCAAGTCGGCGGCACCGCGCAGTCGCAGGTGAACGGCGTCTCGGGCCCCGATCCCATTTCGTACAAGAAGACCGACCTGACGCCGAATCTCGGCGTGCAGGACTCGGCCGACGACATCCGCGGCGGCATGGGCGTCGACGGCCTGATGAACCTGCGCCAGTTCGTCGAAGACGGCGGGCTCCTGATTACCGAGGGCTCGACGGCGATCATCTTCCCCGACTACCACCTGATCGACGGGGTGACCATCGAAGAACCCGCCGGCCTGTTTGCGCGCGGCGTGGTGATGAAGAGCGTCTTCGCCGATCGCAAGAGCCCGATCGCCTACGGCTACGACGCCGACGCCCTCCCGATCTACTTCAGCTCCGGACCGGTGATGAACGTCGGTGGAGGCGGGTTTGGCGGCGGTGGCTTTGGCGGCCCGCGCGGCGGCCCGCAGATTCCCGGGGTCGGACAGAATCTGACGCCGAACGCGATCCCCGAAACGCTCGCCACGCTCGAGGGCGGACCGGCGACGTCCGGGTCGGCGGCGGGCGGGCGCGGCCAGCGCGGGGCGATGCCGGCCGACATGGCCGGCGGCGCAGGCCGGGGCGGACGCGGCGGTGCGGGCGCAGCCAGCGCGGCTTCGCGGCCGCGCGTCATCCTGCGCTTCCCGACTGATCCGAACGACATGCTGCTCAGCGGCGGGCTGCTCGGTCAGCAGGCGCTGGTCGGCCGGGCGCTGGTCATCGACGCCCCGCTCGGCAAGGGCCACATCGTGATGTTCGCGAATCGGCCTTACTGGCGGTACGAGACGTTCGGCAGCTTCAACCTCGGGTTCAACGCGATTCTGAACTGGAATCACCTGGAGGCGGGGAGGTAGTCACGAAGGCTCAGGGCTCAGGGCTCACGTCCTGAGCCTTGAGTCTTGAGCCTTGAGCCTCGCAGAGGATGCGCTCAGTGCTTCGGCATGTAGACGACGAACCCGTCGTCGCCGTCGAGCCAGACCTGGGTGAGCGCGGAGGTGCGGCCGTTTCTGTCGAAGACCACCTTCGCGTTTCCCGGCGTCATCTCATCTGACAACCGCTCGAGCACCGGCAGTTCGACCTGCAGCCCCGGGACGCTCACCGATTCGAGCTTGATGACGTCTGGCGTCTGCGCGGTGAACTGGTAAACACCGGCAGGGAGCGTCTTCCCCATCACCGTGAATGCGAAGGGAATGGTCACCTTCGCGTCCTGCGCGAACGCAGGCGCCCCCGCGAGCACGAGACCGAACAACGCCAGCGCCGTCACCGTCAGCTTGGTTCTCATCTTCGTCTCCTTCGATTCACGTCCCCGGCCTCTTCCGAGCGGGGACTCCGTTCACCCTTCGCGGCCCCTTGTGGCGTGGTGCCGACCTTCGAGCCCGCCCTCACCACTCGTCGCACGTTCTATAGAGGTAGACGAGTCGAGTCGTGGAGGGCGTGTGGCGGGGACATGACAAGAGCGTGACATCGGCTTGCGGCTCGCGACGTGCGGCTCGCGGCCGGATCGCGCGGGACACCGCCGCCCCTCGACGCCGCACGGGGCGGCCCTGAGCGACGTCGAAGGGCCGGAAGCCGCAGGCCGCGGGGCGCAAGCCGGCGCCCTCCACTTTCCGCTTGACACCAATCTACTAACAACTAAGATGTTAGTAGATATGCCACCCAAATTCCCGACGCTCACCCCGCTCGAGCTCGAGATCATGAAGGTGGTCTGGCAGAAGGGCCGGGCCACGGTCCGCGAGATCCATGCCGTGCTCAAGACGCGCCGCCCGATCGCCTACACCACCGTCATGACGATGATGGGGGTGCTGGCGACCAAGGGGCACCTGAAGCGGCAGGTGGACGAGCGGGCGTACATCTACCGCCCGACGCGGTCGTCCGCCGCCGCGATGAAGCTGATGGTGGCCGAGTTCGTCGACCGCGTGTTCGACGGCGCGGCGCAGCCGCTGCTCGTGCAGCTCGTGAAGGATCGGCGTCTCACGAAGAAGGAACTCGAGGACCTGGCCCGACAAATCGAGGAGGGCTGACATGGCGCAGTGGTCGCTCGCGAACCTGGCGGCGTGGGCGGTCCAGGTGACGGTGCTCGTGGCGGCCGGCGTCTGGCTGCCGGCGCGCCTGCGGCTTGGCTCCCCGCGCTCGCGTGTCGTGCTCTTCCGCCTCCTGCTCGTGGCCTGCCTCGCGCTGCCGTTCGCGCAGCCGTGGCGGCCCGCGCCAGCCGTGCTGGTCCCCGTCGATCTCTCGGACATTCAATTGCTCGACCCGGCGGCAGCCGGCGCGGCCGGCGACGGAGCAATCGCCACCCGCCCGGTTGCCCCGGTTTCGCAGCCGCTCGTCGCGCACGTCCGCGACGTTCTCGCGTCGGTTCCATGGTCACGGGTGGCCCTAGTCGTGCTCGCCAGCGGCGTAACGCTGCGCCTCGGCTGGCTCGGGCTGGGCCTCGTCTCGCTCGCGAGGCTCCGTCGTCGGTCGGCGGCCGTCGATCCGGACCTGCCGAGCATCAGGGATGCCGAGCGCACGGTGGGCGTTGGCGCCACGTTCCGCGAGTCGCCGCGGGTGGCGCGCCCGGTGACGTTCGGACTGCGGCGGCCGGTCGTCCTGGTGCCGCCCGGGTTCGCGAGTCTCGATCCCGGGTATCAACTCGCGGTGGCGTGCCACGAGTTGCTGCACGTGCGGCGGCAGGACTGGCTGCGCGTGCTCGGCGATGAAGTCGTGCGGGCGCTCGTCTGGTTTCACCCCGCCATCTGGTGGCTCGTCGAGCAGATCCACCTGAGCACCGAGCAGATGATCGACCGCCGCGCGGTCGAGATGGTGGGCGACCGCCGATCTTACCTGCGCGCGTTGCTGGCCCTGGCGGGAGCGGACACGCGGCCGAGGTTCCAACCAGCGGCTTGTTTCCTGGATCACGGTCACCTGCGGCAGCGGGTGGCGATGTTGATGGAGGAGGCGTCCATGTCACGCGTTCGTCTCGTCGCATCGTCGGTGGCGGTGGTGGCGGTCGTCGCGGCGGGCGGATGGTGGAGCGTCAGCGCGTTCCCGCTCCACGCGGCCCCGATGCAGGTCCCGGTGGCCTCGACGACCGAGGCGTCGGTCCCGTCGCTTCGCGCGTTCACGTTCGGCGGAGGCCTTCCCGCGACGGCGCCGTTCGTGGCGAGCAACCCGCCGTCTCGGGCGGTCGCGCCGGCAGAACCGATCGCAAGCGCGGCCCCGCAGGCGCAGGCCCCGCGCCCGGGAATGCCCGCGACGCAGCCGGACGAGGCGACGCTGAAGCAGCAGATCCAACTGAATCCGAAGGATCTCGCGAACTACTTCGTGCTCGCCTCGCTCTACGAGAAGACCGGCGACCTGGCGCGGGCCGGAGATGCCTTTCAGGCCGCGGTCCGGGCCGTGCCCGGCGATCCCAACGGTTACCTGCGCCTCGCCAGCTTCCGCAACCGGCACGGCGACTTTTCTGGGGCGATCGACACCCTGTCGACATGGTCGAACACGGATCCCGGCAACCCGGTGCCGCTCTATACGATGTCTGCGTTCTACTGGGAGAAGGCCTATCGGGACGCGACGCTCACCGACGGCCAGAAGCTCGACTACGTCGATCGCGGGCTGCAGGCGACAGACCAGGCCATCGCGATGAACCCCGAGTACATGGAGGCGCTGGTCTACAAGAACCTGCTCCTGCGGTCGCAGGCCCTGCTCGAGAGCGACCCGACCGTTCAGCAGGCGCTCATTGCCGAGGCCGACAAGCTGAGGCAGCGTGCCATCGAGATCCAGAACAGCCGCAAGGCGGCCGGCGTGCCAACCAGCACCTATCCACCAGCAGCCGGCACGCCCTTTGTCGCGTATACCGCGCCACCGCCGCCGCCTCCACCCCCGCCGCCACCCGCCGGCGTCAAGGGCGGAGTCGCCGGAGGAGTTTCGGGCGGCGTGCCCGGTGGTGTGACCGGCGGCATTGTGGGCGGGTTGCCCGGAGCGCCGCCTCCGCCGACGCCGGTGGTTGGCCCGGACGGCAAGCTGCTCCCGATTCGCATCGGTGGTGAGATCAAGCCGCCCATCAAGGTCAGGGACGTCAAGCCGGTCTATCCCGAGGACGCCCAACAGGCCAGGGTTCAGGGAACGGTGATCATCGAGGCGACGATCGACGAAACGGGCAAGGTCAGCAACGCGAAGGTCCTGCGCTCGATCCCATTCTTCGACCAGGCGGCGCTCGACGCGGTGAACCAGTGGGAGTTCACGCCGACGCGCGTGAACGGCGTGTTCGTCCCGGTGGTCATGACGGTGACGGTGAGCTTCACGATCGATAAGTAGAACGCCGGCTTGCGGCCTTGTCACGCGTGGCGCCGCCGCAAGTCGCGAGTCGCAAGTCGGTGAACCTGCGTAATATGTGGGGATGTCCCTGCGCGTCATCCCCGCCACCGGTGAGCTCCTCGAGCAGATCCTCGACCAGACGTTCCCCGTCTGGGGAGAGGGGCTCGCGCGAGAGGCCTACGGCAAGTACAACCGCGCGCAGGCTTCTACGCCGTGGGGTGCCACCAACCTCCGGCGCTTCGCGCTCGTCGACGACGACGGGCGGATTCTCGCCTCGGCCAAGCAGTACGACCTCGAAGCCGTCCTCGACAACGAGCGGGTGAAGGCGATGGGACTCGGCGCGGTGTTCACGCCCGAGGCACACCGCGGCCACGGATACGGGGCCGAACTGCTCCGGCTGATGATGGCCAGGGCGGCCGGCGAGGGGTTCGGCCTGGCGCTGCTCTTCTCGGAGATCGCGCCGAGCTACTACGAGCACCTCGGCTTCCGGCTGGTTCCCACCAACCAGGTCTCGCTGTCGGTCCGCCCCGGGAAGCGCCCAGGCCCGCTGGCCATCTCCATGCGCTCGGGCGACCGTGACGACATCCGCGCGATCGTCGAGATGAACGCGAGCGCCCGCGCCGGCTACCGGTTCGCGCTCGTTCGCGACGCCGACCACGTCGGCTTCGCGATCGCCAAGAAACGGCTGCTCGCGGCCAGCGGCGCCCCCGGCCACCGGCGCGTGGAGTTCTTCGTCGTCGAAGAAGGCGGCCGCGCGGCGGCCTACGTCGTCTTGCTCGAGGTGGGCGCGTTCGCCATGGTGACCGAGTGCGGCGACCGGGACCCGTCGGGCGCGCGCGTCGGCGCGATGCTCCAGACGATCCTCGCGCGCGACGCGGCTTCGGTGTCCCACCTGCGGGCGTGGCTGCCGCCCGGCTTCGTGCCGCCCCAGGTCGAGGTCGTCGCGCACGAGATCCCGCCGGTCTCGATGATGATGCGCCCGCTCGGACGCCAGGTGTGGCCCGCTCCGCCGCTCGAGCCGCGGGACATCCTCTGGTGGCACGCCGATGCGTTTTGACGGCCGCTCAAAGCGGCAGCCACGTCCCAAGCCCCAGGTTCACGGCCCGCAGGTAGACCTCGGGAGCGACGGCCATGTCGTCGAGCGCCAGTCCCAGGTTGATCGCCAGCGTCCGTTCCTGCTTCCCGCCGCGGCCGGGCTTCTTGCCCGCCACGAGTTCACCGAGGTCGGCGTAGGGCTGCGGCGTCTGCTGGAAGTAGCCGGCCTTCCGGTAGTAGTCGAACTGGGCGGTGTCGTCGGTGGCGATCCGGTCGAACTCCGCGAGCGCCCCGGGCGTCCAGTAGCTGTCGAAATCGACGGCGCTCGCGAAGGCGCCCGGCCGCAGCCAGCCCCTCTCGATCGTCGGCTTCGGGTGCTTCAGGATCGGCCCCGAGGTGACGACGATGTCGCTTTCGGCGACGGCCCGGCGAGGCCCGCCGGCCGAGACGATCTCGATGCCGAGCTTCGCGCCCATTTCTTCGACGAAGCGTCGCTCGGTCTCGGACACGACGTCGTAGGCAGACGCGCGGCGCACGGGGAAGATCGTCGTCATGGCCTCGAGGTTCGCGCGCCCCTGGACGCCGCAGGCAAGGATGCCGACCGTCTCGCTCTCCGGGCGCGCCAGGTAGCGGGCGGAGAGGGCCGAGGCCGCCGCCGTCCGGTAGGCGGTGATCCACGTGCAGTCCATGACCGCCAGCGGGATCCCCGTGTCGACGTCGTTCAGGATCAGGAGCC
>PMKG01000405.1:3328-3474 GCA_003157675.1 Acidobacteriota bacterium | reverse complement strand
TGGTGCCAGTTTCTCGCCATCGACGATCCCCAGTATGTGACCGCCAATCCACAGGTCAAGGCGGGACTCACCTGGGCCGGCGTGCAGTGGGCGTTCACGACCATGCACGACGGCAACTGGTTTCCGCTGACCTGGCTCTCGCACAT
>PMKG01000405.1:0-3291 GCA_003157675.1 Acidobacteriota bacterium | reverse complement strand
AAGGACGTGTTGAGCGGCTTCTTCTGGATGTTGACCTTCGTCGGCTACGCCCACTACGTCGGGCGGCCCAACTGGCGGCGGTACCTTCTCGTTGCCGCGCCGTTCGTCCTCGGCCTGCTGTCGAAGTCGATGATCGTCACGCTGCCGTTCGTCCTGCTGCTGCTCGACGTGTGGCCGCTCGGCCGCCTGCGGCCTGACGCCTTCGACCGACGGATCGCTCGCCGCCTGGTCCTGGAGAAGGTGCCGCTGCTCGCCCTGGCGGCGGCCGACGCCGTCATCACCTACATCGCACAGCACACCGTGGGCGCCGTCGCCCCGCTCGACCGAGTGCCAGCCGGCCTGCGCGTTGTGAACGCGCTCTGGTCGTACGTGGCTTACGCCGCGTCGTTCTGCTGGCCGAGAGGTCTCGCGGTGTTCTACCCCTACCAGCCGGTGATGCCCTGGTGGCAGACGGGCCTGGCCGTGGTCCTCCTCGTCGCGGTCTCGGTGCTCGTGCTGCGCAGGCTGAAGGCAAGCCCCTACCTCGCCGTCGGTTGGGGCTGGTATCTCGGGACGCTGGTGCCTGTGCTCGGGCTCGTGCAGGTCGGCAGCCAGGCGCGCGCGGACCGGTACACCTACATTCCCACGATCGGCCTCGCCGTCATGGTCGCGTGGGGCGCAGCCGAGATCGCCGCGAGGCGTCCGTGGACACGGATTCCGCTCGTGGACCTCGCGGCCGGTCTCTCCGTCGCGTGCGCGGTCCTCACGTGGAGCCAGGTCCAGGTCTGGCGCACCTCCGCCACGCTGTTCGAGCATGCGCTGTCGGTGACACACGACAACTTCGTCGCCCTCGACGGCGTCGGCCTCCAACTCAGGCTCCAGGGGCACCTGGACGAGGCGATCGCGGACTTCCGCGAGGCGGTCAGGGTGAGCCCGTCGTTCGCGGGTGGCCAGAACAACCTCGGCGAGGCGCTGCTTGCGAGCGGCCGGGCCGAGGAGGCGCTGCCGCATCTTCTCGAGGCCGTCCGGATCGACCCGACTCTCCGCGAAGCGCGCGTGTCCCTGGCCGTGGCGCAGAGCCGGCTCGGACACGCGGACGCCGCGATCGCCACCTACGAGGACGCGGTCGGGCGATGGCCCGATTACGCCAACGCGCAGGCGCGGCTCGGCCTGGCGCTCGCCGAGCGCGGCCGCGCGCAGGAAGGGCTCGCGCACCTGCGCGAGGCGGTGCGGCTGTCGCCCGACGACGCCGACGCGCATTACGACCTGGGGCGCGTGCTGCTCGACACCGGAAGCGTCGACGCCGCCGCTGCCGAATTCACCGAGACGCTCAGGCTCCATCCGGAATTCGCCGAGGGCCACTTCAATCTGGGCAACGTGCTGGCGGGCCGGGGACAGATGGATGCCGCAATGACCGAGTACCGCGCCGCGATTCGGCTGAAGCCGGATTTCGCCCAGGCTCACGCCAACCTGGGCACGGCGCTCGCGACGGCCGGGCGGATCGACGAGGCGATCGCGGAGTTCACCGAGGCGCTCAGGTGGCAGCCCGACCTGGCCCAGGCGCGGACGAACCTCGAATACGCGCGGGCGGCGAAGCGACGGTGATCACGCAGGNNGCGTTCGCGGGCGACGGCGGGTTGCTTCCCGGGCAGGTGTGGGACGCGGCCGACCTGCCCGACAAGGAACTGTACTTCGGCCGCCCGTCCGGCTCGGCGATGCCGCTCGTCTGGACGCACGCGGAGTACGTGAAGCTGCGCCGGTCGCTCGCCGACGGGCGCGTGTTCGACATGCCGCCGCAGACCGTGCAGCGGTACCTCGTCGAGCATCGTTAGGCGGCGCACGCCTCGTGGCGGGTGAACCACAAGTGCCGCGCCTGCCAGGCCGGCCTCACGCTCAGGACCGAGGGAGCGAGGCCCGCGACCGTACGCTGGAGCGCCGACGACTGGCGGACGTCCGTCGAGACCGAGGCACGCGATACCGGCATGGGGATGTTTGTCGCCGACTTGCCGACGACGGCGCTCGCGCCGGGGGCGACGGTGCGGTTCACGCTCCGCTGGGCGGACGACGGCCACTGATAGGGCACCGACTTCGCGGTGCAGATCGTGGCGTGCTAGAATACACATGGTCAACATATATGTGGAGGTTGTGGCCATGCCTCAGCTTCACACCTACGTTCCCAAGCCGCTCGCCGCGCGCATCGCGGCGCGCGCCAGGGCCCGCGGGGTGCCGGTTTCGCGCTATCTCGCCGAGCTCATTCGCCGGGACGTCGAGCTCGGTTGGCCCGATGATTTCTTCGAGCGGGTCGTGGGAGGCTGGAAGGGGGGGCGGCTCGGCCGGCCGCCGCAGGGCCGCCTGGAAGAGCGGGAGCCCTGGTGATGTACCTGCTCGACACCAACGCGTGCATCCGGGTGCTGAACGGCTCGTCCGAGCCCCTGATCGCCCGCCTGCGACGCCAGGCACCGTCCGAAGTCCGGATTTCGTCGGTCACGCGCGCCGAATTGCTCTACGGCGCCCGCCGTAGCGCGAGAGTGGCCCAGAACCTGCAGCTCCTCTCCGCCTTCTTCGCGCCGCTCTTCTCCCTCCCTTTCGATGACGCGTGCGCGGAGCACTACGGTGCGCTGCGGGCGTCGCTCTCGGCCGCCGGCCGGCCCATCGGACCGAACGATCTGCTCATCGCGGCCACCGCCCTCGCCCACAACCTCACGCTCGTCACGCACAACCTCCGCGAGTTCTCGCGGGTCACGGGGCTGAAGATCGAGGACTGGGAGCGCGCGGAACCGTAACCGCCGCCGACGCGCACGCCGTCTCGTGGGGGCGGTCCCCCGCGAGCATCGTTGCCTGATCGGCGAGGGAGAATCCGGTCAAGCATCGGATCGTTCCCGCGGCCCGGGCTCGCTCGTGGATGCGCTGAACCCCCACATCTCGCGCATCCGCTGCCGGAACCGTTCCCGCTCCTCCGAGGTCATCCG
Organism: Acidobacteriota bacterium; assembly: GCA_003157675.1. GTDB lineage: Bacteria > Acidobacteriota > Vicinamibacteria > Vicinamibacterales > Fen-181 > FEN-299. The sequence continues at coordinate 343 of PMKG01000405.1, read as the reverse complement.
CCCCCAGCGGCCGGCGACGCGAGGGCCGTCCCACGAGCGATGCCTCCCATGGCGTCCGATGCCGCCGAAGAGGATCCGGCAGAGCGCAAGGAGGCCCACGGCCTGCCAGAAGGTGACCTCGCGCCAGCCGAAGAGCGACGGCACCAGCCAGTTCCACAGCCACTGCACGACCACGCCGCCGACGGTGACGAAGACCGCGACGGCCACGATCCCGAGCGGCACCAGGAGAATCAGCTTCTTTGTCCGTGTCATGTTCGGCCCCTCAGTCCTTCGTGAACTCGTCGTAGGTGGCCTGCAGCCGTTCGCGAAGATGCTGCACCGCGTAGCGCTTGCGCGAGAGCAG
>PMKG01000403.1 GCA_003157675.1 Acidobacteriota bacterium | reverse complement strand
TTCGCTTCCTGAACCTGCTGCCGCTCAGCCACATGTTCGGCCAGGCGATGGCCACCTTCATCCCGCCGATGCTGCCGGGCACGGTGGTGTTCATGCGCGGCTACAACCCGGCCGAGATCGTGGCGCAGGTCAGGAAACGCCGCATCTCGGTGGTGGTGTCGGTGCCCAAGATCCTGGACGTGCTGGCGCAGCACGTGCGGCGGGCGAACCCCGAAACGTCGGAGGCGCCGGCGACCGCGGGCAACGTCGCGCTGCGCTGGTGGCGCTACCGGGCCGTCCACCGCGCCTTCGGCCCGAAGTTCTGGAGCTTCGTCGTCGGCGCCGCGCCGCTCGACCCGGCGGTCGAGGAGTTCTGGTCGCGACTGGGGTTCCTCGTCATCCAGGGATACGGCCTGACCGAGACGGCGCCGATCGTCAGCCTGAATCATCCGTTTGCGGCCCGCCGCGGATCGGTCGGCAAGGCGATCGAGGGCGTCGAGGTGCGAATCGCCCCCGACGGCGAAATCCTCGTCAAGGGCGAGAACGTCACGCGCGGCTACTACGGCGCCGAGCGCGAAACGGCCGCCGGCTTCGAGGACGGGTGGCTCCATACCGGCGACATCGGCGAGCTCGACGCCGAGCGGCGGCTGTTCATCAAGGGCCGCAAGAAGGAGATGATCGTCACGCCCGAGGGGCTGAACGTGTTCCCCGACGACGTGGAGCGCGTCGTCAACGCGCAGCCGGGAGTCGTCGACTCGGCGGTGGTGGGAGTGACACGCGGCGGCGAGGAGCGCGTGCACGCGGTGCTCGTCGTCGAGCCGGGCACGGATGTCCATGCCGTGGTCCGCGGAGCGAACGCGGCGCTGGCCGATCACCAGCGGGTCCGCAGCATCTCGGTGTGGCCCGATCGCGAGCTGCCGCGCACCGAGGGCACGAGCAAGCTCCGGCGGCACGAGATCAAGCAGTGGGTCGACACGGGAACGATCGCCGGCCCTCCGGCGGCCACCGGACCGTTCCTCGAGACGCTGCTCGCGCGCTACGCCGGCGGGCGCGACGTGCGGCCGGAGACGACCATCGAGGAGCTGGGCCTCAGCTCGCTCGAGCGAGTCGAGTTGATGGCCGCGATCGAAGAGCGGCTCGACACAACTGTGGACGAGAGTCGCTTTGCCGAGGCGCGAACCGTGGGCGACGTCCTCGCGCTGATGGCGCCGGCTGCGAGTCTGCCAGCGGGCGCGAGTGCCACGACGGTTTCGGCACCCGGGGCGCGCGCGGACGCGCTCCCCTGGACGATGCCGGACTGGAGCCGGGGCCGGGTGGTCTCGCTCGGTCGGCGCGTCAGCCAGGCCGTCCTGCTTCTGCCGCTGACGCGGCTGTTCGCGCGGATCCGCGTGGAGGGGCTGGAGCGGCTGGCCGGCCTCGACGAGCCGGTGGTCTTCGCCGCCAATCACCAGAGCCACCTGGACACTTCGGCGATCCTCGCCGCGCTGCCCGGCCGGCTGCGGGCGCGCCTCGCCGTGGCGATGTCGAAGGAGTATTTCGACGCGCACTTCCATCCGGCGGGTCACACCCGCCGCGAGCGCTTCGTCAGCGGCAGCCTCTACTACCTGGCGGCGTGGCTCTTTGCCGCGTTCCCGCTGCCCCAGCGCGAGGCGGGCGCGCGCCAGAGCCTTCGCTACATCGGCGAGTTGCTCAGCGACCGCTGGTCGGTGTTGATCTTCCCGGAGGGCGAGCGCACCGAAACGGGGCAGATCGGCCTGTTCAGGCCTGGGGTCGGCCTGATCGGCGCGCGGCTCGGGGTGAGAGTCGTCCCGGTCCGCCTCGAAGGGCTCGACCGGGTGCTGCACAAGTCGTGGAAGATGGCGCAGCCCGGACGAGTCAGGGTGGCGTTCGGCGAGCCGCTGACGCTCGACGGCGACGATTACGCTGCGCTGGCCGGGCGGGTGGAGGAGGCGGTCAGGCAGGCCTAGGCCTGCCCACGCGGCTCAGGGCTCAAGGCTCAGGCCAGGAAACGCCTGCCCTACGCCCGGTCCTGTCCGTTCGTATATAGGCCGACCCCTTCCGTGAGTAGGGCGACCCTTTAGGGTTGCCTCGCGATCTTATCCGACCTGGTCTGTCGCCGTTTACCAACGGGAGCCGATATGGCACAATGTTTGTAAGGGGAACATGGTCGGTGGACGAAAAACTGCGTGAGGATGGCTCGTTGAACACGTCCGAGGCCCTTGCGGCGGCCGGTACCGCTGGGTTGCCGGTCTCTGTGTCTCCCGCCGTCGAGCGCTTCCGCTCCTGCCGCTGGCGCAAGCCCCACGAAAACGGGACCGCCGACTGCTGCGGCCACCGCGACGTTCTGCCGCTGACCGGCGCCAACGGCTTCGACCCCGCGGCGTGGTGCCCCGACTGCGCCTACTATAAGCTGCGCCGCACGCCGAAGAAGCGCGACGACTACGGCTTCCAGTACTGACCCGGCCGCGCCGCCCTACTCCCCGAATTCACTCGCCAGCTGAACCCATTCGCCGTCCGGGGCCAGTTCCCGGTAGCGCCGCCAGTGCGCCAGGGCCTGCTGCGAGCGCCCCAGCTTCTCGAGCGTCACCGCCAGGTAGAAGTGCGCGTCGGCGTACTGAGGGTTGAGGCGCAGCGCCGCCTCGTAGCCCGCGCGGGCTTCGTCGAGCCGACCGAGGTCGTGGTGCAGGTTGCCGAGGTTGAAGTGGGCCTCGAAGACGTTCGGGTCGAACTCGATGGCGCGCTCGTAGAGCGCCTCGGCCTCGGGAAGGTGCTCCTGCGCATAATGGATGTTGGCGAGATTGATCATCGCCGGGACAAGACCGGGGTCGATCTCGAGAGCCCGCCGGTAGGCGCGCGCCGCGGCCGGCGCCTTCCTCGGATCCCCGTCATCGAGGGCCGAACCGTCCCGGAAGTACGCCTCCGCGGGCTCGGTGGCGCGGGCGGACCTGGCGTGCCCGGTCTCGGGCGGCGTCGCGAGCAGGATGACCTTGGCGGGCTCGGCCTCGAGGCGGAAGTCGAAGGCGAGCTGCCCGTGACGCGACGCCTGCAGCGATCGCAAGACGGCCCGGAACGGCGCGCCGTGTTCGAGCTGGGCGTGCACCTGCCTGATGACCCCGAGGTCGGCGAACGAGAGGCCGAACTCGGTGCCGGCGCGGGACACCGGCCCGATCAGGTTCCACTTCCGAAGGTAGCGAAGGTGATCCTCGCGAAGGAGCGGGTATTTCGAGAGCACGTCGCGCAGCGCGAGGCCCCGGCCCGGCGGCGTGGCCGGCAGGGGATTGGCCGTGGAAGCGTCCGCGCTCATGCGGGATACCATGCCGGAGCGACCGGGGAAAGTCAACGCCGCAGCCGCGGCCCGCTGGTACAATCAGTCGATGCTGCTCGCGGGCGATATCGGGGGAAGCAAGGCACTGCTCGGGCTGTTCACGTCCGCGCCCAGGCGACCGGAGCGCGTGGAGGTCCGGAGCTTCCCGACGTGCGAGTCTCCGAGCCTCGAAGCGATCATCGACGAGTTCCTCGGGAAGCACGGCGGGGCGTCGGTCGTGCAGGCGGCCAGCTTCGGCGTCGCGGGGCCGATCGTCGACCAGGCGGCCCGGCTCACCAATGTTCCGTGGATCGTGGACGCGGCGGCCGTCCGCGCCCGTTTCGGGATTCCGCGCGTGAGGCTGCTCAACGACCTCGAGGCGATGGCCTGGTCGATCCCGGTACTGTGGCCGGAGGAGCTGGCCGTCATCCAGGAGGGCCGCGCGGTGCCGACGGGCAACGCGGCGGTCATCGCGGCCGGCACGGGGCTCGGCGAAGCGCTGCTGCACAACCTGGACGGGCGGATGGTGCCGTCGCCGACCGAGGGCGGGCACGCCGACTTCGCGCCAAGGACGCCTGACGAGATCGCGCTGCTCCGCCATCTCATCGCGCGCTTCGGGCGCGCCGACTACGAGCGGGTGCTCTCGGGGCCGGGCCTCATGAACCTCCACCGCTTCACGCACGAGCACCCGTGCGAGGTGGTCGACGTCAACGCCGATCCGGCGCTGGCCCCGGGGCTGATCTCCCTTTCGGCCCTCGAACGCCGGTGCCCGGACTGCGTCCGCGCGCTCCAGATCTTCGCGTCGGTCTACGGCGCCGAGGCGGGCAACCTGGCGCTGCGCTCGGTGGCGACGGCCGGCGTGTTCCTCGGCGGCGGCATTGCCCCCAAGGTCCTGCCCGCGCTCACCGACGGACGGTTCATCGAGGCGTTCCGCGCCAAGGCGCCGCTCGACGACGTGGTGTCGCGCGTGCCAGTGTCGGTGGTGCTCAACGAGGAGGCCGGGCTGCTCGGCGCCGCGGTGCATGCCAACGGAAAGCCCTTTGCGCTGGATCTCCGGCATGGGCTTCGATAGACTTCAGGCACCTACCCAGCCGACTTCCGGGTTCCCGTCCGGTGCCGGCGGGCGCCGGCCGAAAACGTCATGACCGTTTCATCCACACCAGGCGGCCCGCACCGCCAGCCGATCAACCGCTCGATCATGCTGGTGCTGGCCTACCTGCCGCCGTTTGCGGTCATCCCCTTCCTCGCCGAGAAGCACGACCCCGACATCCACTGGCACGCCAAGCACGGGATCGTGCTAATGACGGCCGAGATGCTCGTGCTGCTGGGCCTGGTCGTCGTCTCGCTGGTGCTCGGACTGCTGACCGGCGGCCTCGGGTGCATCGTGGTCCCGCTGATCCTGTTCTGGGCGCTCGCCATCCCGTTCCTGGGCTTCGTGACCCTCCACGTCATCGCCGTGGTGAAGGCCCTCTCGGGCAAACGGCTGATCGTGCCGATCCTCAGCGACTACGCCGACAGGTTTTGACCGGAGGACGACGGTGAGGGCCAGGCTGCGCCTGATCGTCTCGGTCGGGTTCCCGTTCCTGATCACTGCCTCGTTACTCGCGCGCGACGTCTCGCGCCCGCCGGGCCACCAGGTCACCGCGCGCCTGGCCGTGTCGGCGATCCGCTGGTATCACACCACGCTCTCCCCGCACCTCGGCGTCCGCTGCCGGTTCACGCCGAGTTGCAGCGTCTACGCGATGACGGTCATCGAGCGCCACGGCATGGTCCGCGGCGGATGGATGGCGGCCAGGCGTGTCGCGCGCTGCGGCCCGTGGACGAAGATGGGGACCCTCGATCCGCCGCAGTGACGCGACGGCGTTCGTATCTAGGAATCGTGCGATCTAGGGATCTTGCGATCTGGTGTCCTGCCGACTTGGACGACTTGCGCCACCGGGGGCGGCATCGTCAGATCGCACGATCGCACGATCGCACGATGGCAAGATGGCAAGATGGCGACGGCTCGCCTACAAGCCGGGTTCTTCGAACAGCGGCTTCGACCGCTCGTTGAGGAGGGCCCACAGGGCGTAGATGCCGAGGCCCGTGCCAAACGGGATGCAGATGAGATCCACGACCGCGAGGACAATCGCGAACGCGCGGGCCCATTCGCGGAACCGGCGCAGGCGCGAGCCGACCCACAGGTGCGTCGCCCCGAAGATCAGGCCGAGCGCGGCCAGCGTGAAGAACACGGCCGCTACGATCCCCGCCGTGAACGTGCCCCCGGAGGCCGCGGGCGCGACCGCGGCGCCGATGGCGGTGGCGGCGATCCCCGTCGAGAGCAGCGACACGCTGAGCAGCAGGCTCATCCCGCCCCACAGCATGAAGAGCAGGCCGACGAGATCGACGTGTTTCTTCATCGTCCGCTACGATAGGAGGGGCGGACGAACCTTGTCAAGGCAGCGGCGCGGATGGTACCATCCGGCCCGGATCACACATGCCTGACGAAACGGTAGAGCGGGAGTGCCCGATGTGCGGCGAAAAGATGCGCCGCCACGAGCGCGAGATCGTCGACCTGATTCCCGGCACCTCGGAGATGAAGCGGCGGATGGCGATCGAGTGGATCTGCCCCGAATGCGATTACTTCGAGGAGGAAGAGGAGAGCGGCAAGCGGTGAGCGGAAGCGGACGGCGCCTCCTAGCGCGCGCCGAGCGTCAGCAGGACTTCCTTGCGAATGTCGTCCTCGACCGTCTCGAAGCTGAGCGTGGTCTCGCACTCGTCGCAGAGCACCTCGAGCACCGCCGGCTTGCTCTCCTCGGTGACGTCGACGCGCGAATCCTCGAGGTGGACGACGTGCATCTGCAGCGTCTTGACGAGGAAGTTCCTGGCGTTCCCACAACTCGGACAGATCATGGCCATAGCTGGACTCCTTCTCCCTTTCCTTCACGGTCGTATGCGTCCAGTGTATGGAATCCACCCCTGTTGAGGCAATGACGATCTTGCCCGCGATCCGGCCGGGCCGCGCCCGGCGATGAGCCGATCGAGGAGGACGGTATGGCCGACCAGCCGATGACGACGTTCGAAATCCACAGCGAGGCGCGCGGCCCCCACTGGGTGGCGTGGCTCACGCAGCCGGGCCAGCCGGGCCCGTATCGCTCGGTGCTGCACGTGGGCGCGTCGAAGGAAGAGGCCGAGGCGCGGGCCCGTCGGTGGGCCGCCACCTTGCAAGGTCAGACGGACAGGTCGTCGCGCGCGTCGTAGTCGAGCGGATCGAACGACTCGCCGAGACGAATCACCTTGTTCGCCCGGTGCGTCGCGTGCGTGCAGTGCGGGCCCTTGGCCTCCAGTGACACGACGGGCACGCCCGACGGCCGGACGGTCTGGATGGCCACGACGCACCCGCACCCCAGCCGCTCCAGCGTCTCCAGCCGGATCTGGGCCACGTTCTGCACTGCGCCGACACGCCGCTCGCTCGTAATCATGGATCGAACTCGCCTGTCTTCTCGGTTTGTGACGCTCATTTGATTAGACGCCCAAGGACCGCGGGCGGTTTCATCAGGCGCCCTTCTCGGCAGGCCCGGCGTCCGCATAGATGAGACGGCGCTCGACCGGGCGCCCCGGAAAGAGAGCCCGTGCCGCGCGGACGTAGAGATCGAGCTGCGCCGCATGCCAGTCGCGCCGCCTGCCGGTCTTGAACTCCACGACGACGATGCGGCCATCGGACTGTTCGGCCAGGCAGTCGATGCTGCCGCGGACGATGACCGTTCCGCCACCCGCTTCGGGCGCGGCGGTCGGATCGAGACGCAGTGAGAATGGCACCTCGTAGTCGCAGGCCGCGGCGTCGATGACGTCGGCAACGTCCCGGCGCTGGCGCAGATCGAGGAAGGCGGCGACCGCGGCCTCGACGATCTCGGGCCGCTCGGTCTCGGGTACGTCCCCCCTGCCGGCCAGGAACGCCGACGCCCGATCGACCAGCCGCGATCGGTCCATCGCAGGCAGCCCGTGACTCGCCTGGAACAGCCGGTGCACGACGGTGCCGACGAGCACCGGATCGCCGGAGAGCGCTTCGGTCGGCGCCTCCAGGCCGGGCTCGACGCCGCCTTCGTCGCCACCCGCCGCCGACATCGCGTGCGCGGCGGCGCCGACACGCAGGTCACCGGTCGCATCCACCAGGGGCTCGAAGTCGCCTGGAGGCGCCGGCGCGGACGTCCCGGGAGCGGCACGCTCGACGCCGCGCGCAGCCCCGTTTAAGAGTCCGTCTTCGGCACCAACGACCTCCAGCGTGTGGACGCCGCCGTGTTCGGCCTTCCACTCGACCTCCGCCGCGCCGCCAGCCGCCTCCACGAACGCCGCGCGAAGCGAGTCGGGCAGCACTTCTCCCAGGCTGCCCGGCGCCGGCTTGAACTTCCCGTTCTTGAGGACGGCGCCCAGGCAGAGCCTCTCCCGCGCGCGGGTGACGGCGACATACAGCAGCCGCTTGGTCTCCTCCCGATCGCGCTCCCTTACCGCCGTGTCCACCTCGGGAAGGCTACCGCCCACCGATACGAGCGGTACGCCGCCCGCCGCGGCCGGCACGACGAGGATCGGGTCGCCGCGGCCGCCGGTTCCGCGCGTGAGGCCCGTCACGAAGACGAACGGGAACTCGAGGCCCTTGGCCGCATGGACGGTCATCAGGTTGACCGCGTCGAGCGCGTCGACGACGGCGTTCGACTCGTCGCCGGCCGACAGCCGGTCAATGTGATCGGCGATGCGGGCCATCGTCGCGTAGCCGCGGTTCTGGACGCGCCGCGTCATGGCGCGCACCTTCTTCAGGTTCTCGCGGGCCTGCGCAAGGCGCGGGCCGGCCAGCTCGAAGGCGTAGGCCGAATCGACGACGATCCGGTCGAGGATTTCGGCCGGCGGCACTCGATCGACGAGCGGCAGCCAGGCCGACAGCGCGGCGCGCAGCCGGTCGAGCACGCGCCGGTCCTCGTCGCCGACATCGTCCGGAATGGCGTCCGCGCCGGCCAGCACCCGCTCGGGATGCGACCCGAGCAGCCGCACGCCGCGGTCCGAGAGCCGGACGAAGCGCGACCGCAGCAGCGCCGCGGCGCGCAGCGGCAGGTCCGGCTGCCCGAGATACCGGAGAAGCGCGACGAGGTCCTTCACCTCGTCGGCATCGAAGAACCCCAGCCCCTTGTAGACGTACGTCGGAATCCCGCGCGATACGAGCGCCGATTCGATCGCACGGTGGCTGGCGCGCGCCCTGAAGAGGATCGCGATGTCGCCCGGCCGGGCCGCGCGCGCGAGGCCCGTCTGCCGGTCACGCACGACGCCCTCGGCGAGCAGCCGCTCCACCTCGGCCGCCGTCATCCGCGCCGCCTGGCGCTCGTCGGCGGCGGCCACGAGGCTCAGCCGGGCGCCTCCACCTTCGCCCGCATCGATCGGAAACCGATCCCGCGCGGTGAAGCGGAACGCGTCGCTCCGCTTGACCGAGGCATCGACCGACGCGAACAGGTCGTTGGTGAACGCCAGCAGTTCGGGCGCCGCGCGGAAGCTGCGCGCGATCGACCTTCGCACGCGCCCGTCGGGCCGGAGCGACGAGATGTAGCGCCGCGCGCGGCGGATGAGCCGGACGTCGGCGTCGCGGAAGGCGTAGATCGACTGCTTGCGATCGCCGACGACGAAGATCGACGGCTGGAGCGGTCCCTCGTGCGCGAGACCCGCGCCCTCGCCCCACGACTCGACGAGCGACGCGACAAGGCGCCACTGCGATAGGTTCGTGTCCTGGAACTCGTCGACGAGCACGTGCTGATAGCGGGACTCCAGCCGGTAGCGGCTCTGCGCGAACTCGTCCATCTTCCGCAGGAGCAGAAGCGTCCGGTGCAGCGCCTCGGAGAAATCGACCGAGGCCTGCGCGTCGAGCGCACGGCGATAGCGCGAGCGGGCGATCGCAAACAGCCGCATCGATCCCCTGGCGAGGGCGACGTTCAGCGTCCGCTCGAAGTCGGACATAAGCTCGGCCACCCGCGGCGCGCACGCGCTCAGCGCGCGACAGTGGCGCGTCCAGGCAGCCGGCGTCGGGAAGTCCCTCTTTGTGTAGGGCTGGGGCGGCTTCGACCGGCCCCCACCGTCGTCTGTCAGGAAGTAGCGCGCCACGCGGTCGAGCACCGCCCGTGCGGGTCGCGGTTCCCCCGCCTCTGCGGCCGGACCGCCGACCAACCCGGCGGCCGCGGCGCGCAGGTCCACGGCCGCCAGCGCATACGCCGCGTGCGCGACCGGCCCATCCGCGATGAACGCCTCGAGGCCGCCGTCGATCGACTCGAGCGCCGCCCGCAGCCGGTCCGCCGCGCGGGCCAGCGCCTCGTCCGGCGACGGGCCGGAGACGGACGACAGATACCGCCGGAGCATCGGCCCCGCCGAGAGCCGCCGGTTGAGCAGCGCCTCCAGGCCGGCGCGAACGCGCCGCTCGCCGAGCACGGTCATCAGCAGGCCGACGTCCGCGTCGTGCACGCCCAGTCGCCGCGCGGCGCGGAGGGCGCCGTCGAGCGCGTCCTCGACGAGCCGCGGCATCATCGTCTCGTCGGCGATGTCGAAGCCCGGGTCGAGGTCGGCTTCGAGCGGGAATTCACGCAGCAGCGCCAGGCAGAAGGCGTCGATGGTCGAAATCGAAATGTCCGACAGCCGGTCGCGCAGCGCGTGCCAGCGGGCTTCGTCGGTCGGAGACTGCGACGAGAGGCGCCTCAGCTCGCGCACGATCCGCTCGCGCATCTCGGCCGCCGCCTTCCGCGTGAAGGTGATGGCGAGGATGCTCGTCGGATCGACGCCCGCCTGCAGAAGGTTGATGTAGCGCGTCACCAGGACGTACGTCTTGCCGGTGCCCGCCGACGCCTCCAGCACGACGTTGCGCGCCGGGTCGACGGCGAACTTTCGCGCCGCTACGTCGCGACGGACGAGCGGGTCGGGCGAGGACGCCGCGTCGAACGGCAGGCGCGCGTCATTCGACATCGACGTAGTCCTTCCGGCACACGGTCGCGTAGGGGCAGTACGTGCACAGCCTCGTCGTGGCCGGCCGCGGGGGGAATTCGCCCCGATCGATCCGGTCGATCGCGTCGAGCAGCCGTTCCTGCCCGTCGGCCAGCTTCTCGGCAGCGTCCTTCTCCACGGTGATGACGACGCGGACCAGCTTCGGCTCGGCGAAGGCGAAGTAGCTCGCGTCACGAACGCTCCAGTCGCCGCCGCGCGTCCGCGCGAGCTGCTGTGCCGCGCACACCGAGTAGATCGGCAACTGGATCGTCTGCGCCGCATCGGGGAAGCGGCCGGACTTGTAGTCGATCAGGCGGAACGTCCCGTCCTCCAGCAGATCGATCCGGTCGGCCTTCCCGCGCAGACGCACGTCGCGCACTTCGCCGTGGCCGGCGATGGTGAAGACGCCGTCGAGGTCATATTCGAGCAGCCGCTCACGGACCGGATCGGGTCGGGCGGCTTCCGCCGCGAGCACCAGTTCGCCGAGTCCCGCCCCGCCCACCGACCCGAGCAGTCGCGCGCGCTGCAGCGCGGCCTCTGCCGCCGGCAGCGTCGCCAGCAGCCGGCTGGCCACCTCGGCGAACTGCGACCGGGCCTCGTCGAGGACGTCCGCCGTGATGGCAGCGTGACCCGCGTCCTGCCAGGCCTCGAAGAACGCCCGCAGGACCTCGTGCACGAACTTCCCCTGGCTCTGCGGCGTCATCGACGGCTCGTCGCTCACCTCTTCGGGCAGGCCGAGGACGCGCGACGCGAAGTACTTGAACGGACACTGCAGGTACGTCTCGATTGACGTGACCGAGTGCGTCTCGCGCCGGGCCGGGCCGGCATCACCGTGGAACCCGGCCGCGGCGGCTGGCGTTCGCCCCTCGCGCAGAGCCAGCCATTTGGCCGCCTCCCCCGAGAGCACCTGCGGCACGGGCCGGACCATGGTCAGCGCCTCGTCGGCGAACACGAGCGTCGGCTCGGCCTCGCGGCGCGTGACGACCATCGGCTCCCGCGCCAGCTCCTCGACGAGCGCCGACGGACTCACGATCGCGTCGTCTTCGAGGGTGAAGGCGGAAACCGATACCTCCTCTCGCGCGAGCGAGAGCAGGTCGAGAAACGCGGCCCGGGCGGCGGCCAGCCGCGCCGACTCGGACGGCCAGCCGAGCTCGGCCAGCAGGAACGCCGGGTAGAAGATGTTGCGGGGAGAGGGCTCGGGCCAGTCGCCCTCGATGAGGCCGGCGACGAACACCGTGTCGAACGCGCCGTATCGGGCGGCCCGGGCGTCAACGACCTGGACGCCGCCACTGCCGCGCCGGGGCGAGAAGGTCTGCGCCTCGACCCATCGACGGACCGTCGCCGCGAGCTCCTCGCACCGCACGATGGGGTCGTCGGTGGCCCGCGCGGCCAGACGCAGCTCGTCGAGGACGGACAGGATCGCCCCGCGGGCGCGCAGGTGGCGGGCCCTCACGGCGGCGTCGGCCATGTCCATGCGCTCGCGGGCGCGCAGGAACTCGAGCACCGTCTCTGCGTGGGCCGACACGGTTCTCGCGGAGCCGAGCGGCAGGAGCGCGTCCGAGAGCGACGCGGCCGCCCGCGCCGCGCGGGCGCCGGCCCCGGTCCACTGGTCGGCGAGGCGTGCGAGCGCATCCCGGCCGCCGGCATACCGCGCCTCGGCCAGCCCGCGGTCGAAGGCGTCGATCTCGGCGCCCGGCAGCGGCCTGCCACCGTCATCGCACCGCAGGTGGGGCGAGCGCAGCAGCGCCAGCAGGGCGCTGCGGGAGAACTTCGATTCGACGGCGGCGAACACCAGGTCGAGCACGGCCGCCATCGGCTCGGCGGCAAGCGGGAGCGCATCGGCCGCCTGATACGGGATCCCAGCCGACTCGAAGACGGTGCCGGCGACGTAGACGTACGGCAGCGGGCGACTGAAGACAACCGCGACCCGGTCGAGCATCTGTGCCGGCCCAGCGCGGCGGGCCGCCGCCTTGATCTGACGAGCGATCGCGCGCAGCTCCTCTTCGCGGTCGCGGCTCGTGAAGTGCAGGCGCGTCGCGTCGCCCGCAGGTGCGACGAGCCGCGGTGTCGCCGGGACCTCCTCCGCCTCGACCAGCTCGAGCTCGGGGATGAGCCCGTCGAGCCGTTCGTGCAGGCCGGACACCAGCATCGACCGCGTCGACACGATGTCGATCGCCTCGACGCCGGGCAGCCGCATCATCATGTCGACATCGGCGGCGAAGAGGCCGCCGGAGGCATCGGCCGCCCGATCGCCCACCGTGACGACGATGTGGCTGAAGCCCGGGCGGGAGGCGGGGTCGAGCAGCCTTCGCCGCAGCGCGTGCTCGTCGAGCGCGCCCGATCCGGTGACGCGCCGCTCGAAGGCGCGGAAGGTCGCGACGAGGAAGCGGGTCTGCTCGAGCAGGCGTTCGGCGCCCCGGTCGGCTGACGCCCGCGGCTCCAGCTCGCCCACGACAATCCGTTCGAAGGCGTCGAGGCTGCGCTCCTGGCGGCCGAGCGCGTCGTAGAGGGCCAGCATCTCGGCCACGAGGCCCGCCCGGAGGCTGAACGGCGGTCTCGCGCCGCCGGCGATCGCCTCGCGCGCGGCCGCCGCGAGGATCACCTCGCGTTCGATCGCCGTGAGGCGCGGCTCGGACAGCCCGGCGCGCTCGTGCATGCGCTGGTACCACTCCTCGCGGGTCAGCAGGTCGGGCAGCACGAGCGCGGCATCGCCGGCGTGCGGCGCGGCGTCGAACTGCAGCGCTTCGAGGGTGTGGCGGAGCTGGTCCGCGGCGGCCCGGGAGGGCACGATCACGACGCGGCGCCGGACGTCGGTGAGCCCGCCGCGGACGGCCAGCCCTCCGACGGCGCGCTGAAAGGCCGGCAGCGTCGCGGCGACAACCAGGCGTGTCGCGCGCGGCGTTGTCATCGCTTCTCCGGTGGTCTTGCGGCGTCGTCCATCTGCCGCCGCGCGCTCGTCATCATCAGCATCGATGCCGCCGCCGCGGACGAGGCGTTCCAGGCGGCATCCATGTCGCCGGCGGCCACGGCCCGTTCGCGAACGCGCATCGCCTGCGCGCCCATGTCGGCGGCCGACTGCAGCGTCGCGTGGGCGGGCGCCATGTCCGGAGGGACCTGGATACGCGCGAGCCGCTGGGAGATCAGGTCGAAGCGGTGCGCCAGGCCGGGCAGCAGCAGGGCGTCAGGGCCGGCCAGCGCCTTGACGTCCTCGAGCATCGGCTTGAGCGAGGTGAGCTGCGCGATGAGCAGATTGACCTGGTCGCGGTAGACGCGGAACGCTTCGGCCTTGCGGGCCCACTGGTCCCGCATCAGGCGAAGGCGGCGCGCGGAGTCCAGGCGTTGCTGCAGCAGCGCGAGGAGGCCCGCCACGTCGTCTTTCCGCTGCTGGCCGAGCCCGCGATCGCCCGCCTCGAACGTCGCGATGACGCGCTCCACGCCGTGCACGTCGGCGCGGGCGGCCGCCGCGTCCGCCTGCGACACGGCCGCGCGGGAGAGATCGGCGTACTGCCGCTCGGTCTTCACCTCGCCGTTCAAGCGCGATTCGGCCAGCGCGCGGGTCGCGTCGGCCCACGGCGCCGACAGGTTCGCGTGGTTCTCGTCGATGGCCGACATCGCCGACCGAAGCAAGGCAATCCGCTCGGCCGGCACCTCGGAGAGCCGTGCCGCCATCAGCGCCTGGTCGATCGTCTGGGCAATCGACGGGTCGGACAGCAGCGGCATGGTCGGCGGCTGGATGGTCGCCACCAGGCTGAAGTCGAAGCCCCGAACGCCGGCCGTGCCGCGGATCTGCGAGATCGTGCCTTCGAGCAGCGACAGCATGTCCTGGATGTCGCTGGCCCGGTAGCCGTAGTGCTCGAGCGGCCAGGAGGTGAGCAGGCGACGCGTCTGCTCGGCGATCTGGAGCCGGCGCTCCGGGTCCTTGGCGAGCTTGATCTCGCTCAGCGCTTGCGCCACCTGGCCGGTCAGGACGGCGAAATCCTCCTCGCCGCGCGTGGCGGTGTACTGCGCGTAGCGCGTCGCGGCGACGTATTCGCTTGTGGACTCCCAGTTGACGACCGACGCCGGCAGCGTTACGAGCTGGTAGTGGTCGCTTCGCGGCGACCCGATCGGCATCGAGAAGATCACACGGTCGCCGATGCGCGCGAATTCGCCGTAGCACATCAGCGCCGACCCGTCGTTGAGGATGACGCGGTACAGGGGCCAGCGATCCGCTGCCTGCGGGGCCGCCGGAGTCGAGGCCCCGACAACCAGCAGAACGGCGCAAAGTGCACGGAGAACGACGCGCCTCGCGTCCATGGCGCCTCCAGCGTACGGGCGCTCACCGGCAGCCGTCAAGGACGCCGATCGGCGGGTCGCGGATGAGCCCCCTGTGGAAAACGTGTGCATGCATCGCGGAAATCCTGTGGACGAGCCGACAGGTCAAAAAAAGTTCGCGCCGGATCATTCGAGGACCCGCCACATCGCGCTTGTGCACGCCCGCTTCGTCCGCGCTTTCGCTTGACCGCTTTCCGCGTGAGCATAGAATGGTGGCTCCCTCGTTGTTCCGGTTTGTCACCATCATGATCGTGGTTCGTCGCTTTCACGAGAGTATCGGCGGCCGCGTCTACCACATCGAAGCCTTGATGGTTGGCGACGATCGATGGCGCGCGCAGATTGCGCGCCTGCCGGGCATGCCGACCGCATTGATGCCTTTCTACGGCGTGACCGCCGACGAGGCGGCCCGGCACCTCTGCGAGTGGCTGGCGCGTGCTCACCGCGTGACCGCCGGCACAGCTTGACCTGTCCCGTTCCCTCATCCGACATTCGTTAACATGATGAGACGCTCCTGCGCCCGTGCCTCTGCCCTGCTCGCGATCGTCGCGTTCGTTCTCCTCGCCGCTCCGCCCGTCGCGGGCGCCCCTGGCGCGCCGCGCGTGCTGCTCATCGCGACCGGGGGGACGATCTCGAACCGGACCGGCGGCCGGCTCACCGCCGAGGAACTCGCGCAGGCGATTCCCGCGCTGAGCCGGTACGCACGCGCGGAGACCGAGCAGTTCGCCAACGTGTCGAGCAGCGAGGTGACCCTCGCCCAGTGGCTGCAGCTCGCGCGTCGCATCAACGCTGTCTACCAGAAGGATCCGGCACTCGCCGGCATCGTCGTGACGAGCGGCACCGACACGCTCGAAGAGCTGGCGTACTTCCTCGACCTCACCGTGCGCGACGTGCGGCCGGTGGTCGTCGTCGGGTCGATGCGCAACCCGAGCACCCTCGGGTACGAGGGCGCGGCCAACCTGCTCGAGGGATTCCGCGTCGCGGCCGAACCGGCATCGAGGAACAAGGGGGTGCTCGTCGTGCTCAACGACGAGATCAACTCGGCGCGCGAGGTGACCAAGACCGACGCGCTGCGGCTGCAGACGTTCCAGAGCCGAAGCTACGGCGTGCTGGGCGTCGCCGATTCGGACCGCGTCGTGTACTACCGCGACGTCGTGAAGCGTCATACCGCGAAGAGCGAGTTCGATCTGGCCGGCGTCACGGCGCTGCCGCGCGTGGACATCCTCCTCGTCTACCAGGGGGCGACGGGCGATCTCATCAAGGCGGCGGTGGACGGAGGCGCGAAGGGGATCGTCGTCGCGGCAGCCGGCGCCGGCGCGATCGCGCCCGACCAGTCGAGCGGACTCCAATACGCGGCGTCGAAGGGCGTCATCGTCGTGACCGCGACACGAACCGGGAGCGGCCGGATTGCCGCCGGGCGACGGTCGTCGCTGGTGGCGGCCGAGGACCTGACGCCGCTCAAGGCGCGGATCCTGCTGATGGCGGCCCTCACGAAGACCAGTGATCCGGTCGTGATTCAGCGAATGTTTACCGAGTACTGATGCTTTGACGGGTGCCGGGGGGCTGGGCTAGTATAGAGGGTCGGCACACCAAGTGGGCCTGTAGCGCAGCTGGGAGCGCGCCTGAATGGCATTCAGGAGGTCACCGGTTCGATCCCGGTCAGGTCCACCAACCTTCGCTCTCCTGACGGGACCGCGAGCTTCGGTTGGCAAGCCAAC
>PMKG01000358.1 GCA_003157675.1 Acidobacteriota bacterium | reverse complement strand
TGCGCCGACTCCAGTCGGCTCACGGCGTCTACCGTACCCAACCATCCGAAATCGTGGGCGGCGATGACCGACAGCAGGTAGAGCCCGATGTTGGTGGGAGAGGTTCGATGGGCGATCACGAGCGTCGGATCGTCCTGGACGTTGTCCGGCGGCAGCCCATGGTCCTCCGCGGTGACGAAGGTCTCAAAGAAACGCCATGTACGACGGGCCGTGAGCCTCAGGACACGGGCGTCGGTTTCAGAGATCGGTTTCGCGCCAGCGAAGCCCCGAGGCAGGCTCGCCCTTCGTGCGACGACCGGCGAGAGGACCCAGAGGAGCAGGAACGGCGCGGCAATCGGCCACGAGTGCGGCGCCAGGCGCGCGACAACGACGGCGGCGAAGACCGCCAGCACGACACCACCGCTCATCCACCGGTACATGCCGCGAAGAGTGAGCCGACCGCTGGCCGTCAGCCTCGCCGCCGTCATCCATGCGAGCCTCCTCCGACGGCTCACGAACAGACGGAACAGCGTCCGCGTGATGGCATCGATCATCAACCAGGCCTGGTGCGCGAGGAGCGTCAGCAGCAGCGCGATCTGTAACAGCGCCAGGTCGACGTCGCTACCGACCGCGTGCCAGTGCCTCCGCTGCGAGAGACCGAGCCGCCGCGGCACGAGCCCCGCCACAACCGGCAGCAACGGAGGAATCGCGACCGTGGCGACAATGAACCCGGTCCACATCGCCGTGGCCGGCAGCGGCAGGGTCCATCCAGCCAGCAATGCGAGAAACGCCGCGGGCGCCGGCAGCGTTCGACCCAGGTGGGTGAGCATGTGCCAGCGCCCGATCAGCGGAATCGCGCATCGATCGAGGCCGCTGGTGTGGGGGCCGCGGCCGAAGATCCAGGGCAGCAGCTGCCAGTCGAGGCGCGCCCACCGGCGCTGGCGAGCCGAGGCGACGTCGTAGCGTGACGGAAACTCTTCGACGACGTCGACGTCCGGGACGAGTCTGGCCCGGGCGAAGGTCCCCTCGAGCAGGTCGTGGCTGAGCAAGGCACTCTCCGTGTCCCCCTCGCCGAGCGCCGCTTCGAACACGTCGACGTCATAGATGCCCTTCCCGATATACGACTCTTCTCCGAACAGGTCCTGGTCCACGTCGGAGACCGCGAAGGCGTTCGGGTCCAGTCCGCTCGGACTGGTGAACACGCGCTGGAAGAGCGACCCGTCCCGGCGCGTCGGCAGCAACGGGGTGACTCGCGCCTGAAGGACGGCATACCCCTCGGCGACCCGGCCGCGGACCAGGTCCAACCGCGGACGGTTGAGCGGGTGCGCCATCGTCCCGACCAGGCGCCTGGCCGTTCCCCGCGGGAGGCGTGTGGCCGCGTCCAGTGTGATCACGTACCGGACGGCGGATGGCGCGATGGGAATGGCCCCGTTGACGGGCAGAAAGGTGGTATCGGCCGCAGCGCGCAGCCATCGATTCAGGTCGTGCAACTGCCCTCGCGTACGGTCCCACCCGACCCACCTGCCTTGTTCCTCGTTCCAGACCCGCCGGCGGTGGAGGAGAAAAAAGCGGGGGCCTTCCGACGTCCCGCCGTGGCGTCGATTCAGCTGCGTGACGCCATCGGCCGCAGCGCCTAGCAGTTCATCGTCGCCGGCCGCCGTCTCGGTGGTGGAGTCCGTCCAGTCCGACAGCAGGGCAAAGTAGAGCTCGCCGTCCCGACTGGCCAGGTAGTGAATCTCCAGGCGTTCGATTTGATCGGCCACTGCGGTCCGCGTCGCCAGCATCGCTGGAACGACGACCATGGTGCGCAAACCCGCCGGAACTCCGTCGCGGAGCTCCAGCGCGGGGAGCGCCTCGTCACGGGCAGTGTGCGCGGTCGCGCGGTTGAGGACCGCGACGGCCACGTCCGCCGTCGGGGCTAGGCCGAGCACCGCGAGCAGGAGAAGCGGCCATCCCCGGACGCCATAGGCGGTCAGCGCCAGTAGGGGCAGAGCCAGGATCGAGACCGTGATCAGCGCGATCGCCCCGACGCGACCGACAATGCCCGCTCGCGCCCCGGCACGACGCAGCCGATCGACGACCGGGACGCGAAAGCCGATTCCCTTCTCGAAGGCCCGACGGCCGCCCGCGATCAGGTAGTAGCCGGGATCGTGCTCGCGGAAGCGATGCGCCTCATCGTGTCCATCCGGCTCGCCGGCTGGTCGCACGGCGGCTGCCATCGCACGCCGTGCGACATCCAGCTCCGTGCGGCCCGACCCTCGCGCGAGATCCTGGATCGCCTGCCGATAGCGATCCCGAGTCGGGAAGTCCATGCGCGCGAAGGAGCTGCCGTCGCCGAGAGCGGCATCGACGAGGCTGACGCGCTCACAGATCTTCTCCCAATCCAGCGTGGAGACGAGCCGCATGCTCGTCATCACGTTGCGGACGGTCACATTCAACCCGCCCTGCCGCTGATGCTCCCTGCGGACGAGCTCGTCAGTGGTCGTGTTCTCGCGGGCGAGGCGTTCGTCCAGCCATGCCAGCACCGGCGTGGCCGCCGAACCCTGATCGCGAAGGCGTTGAAGGAGTCGCACGACGAAGGCCGGCGGCAAGGGCGTCGCGGGGAATCGTTGCAGTGCCGTCTCTGGGGGCTCCGGCTCTCGACCGCCGAGGCCGAGGAGCCGGTCGGCCAGGGTGTCGGCCTCTCGACAGGCCGCTCGCCCACTGGCGATCTGCTCGGCCGAGCGGCGCAGGTTCTCGACGAGGATCAGGCGGAGCATGACCGCCACGGCCCACAGTTCGCCGATCGTCAGCGGCTGCACGCGCTGGTAGGCGCCGACGAACCGGACAATCGTCTCTCGTTCCAACCGGCTGTCGGTGTGCGCCACGAGCGCCCACGCGAGCCCGAATACCCGTGGATGGCCCCCGAGCGGGCCCGCGGCCAGCGCGGGCAGGCCGCGCTGGAACGCGCGTGGGAAATCGTCATGGACCTGGCGAATCTGCTGCTGCACGACGTAGAAGTTGTCGAGCAGCCATTCGTCGGCTGGCGTGATGGCGCGCTCTTCGCGCACGGCCTTCTCGGCGTCTCGATAGGCGCCGAACAGCGCACGGCGGTTGTCCCGCAGCCGCCTGGCCAAGCCTCGCCCGTCGCTCGGGCTGGTGGTGACCCGATCGGCAGCGGCGAGGCGCTCGGCTTCCTGCTCGAGGCGCTCAATGCTGAAGAGTTCGCTCCGAATCGACGGTTCCGCGTCCGGTGGGAACACCATCAGCTTATGATCCCGCGTCGCACCGGGACAGGGCTGTCCCCTTCTGCACAGCGTCTGGTCAGCCGTTTCAGCTCACGGCTTTCATTGGAGAGGGCTTCCGAAGCGATCGCGGCTGCTGTCCGGAGAGCGCCTCGAAGCCGGACACCACGTCGAACAGTTCCTCGTCGATGCCACTNNTTTTCGCTCGCGAGGGATTCGGCGCAGGCCCGGAAGAGCGAGACGAACAGAAACTCGCGGATGAGCGCCCCCACAGTCGCGGTGCCATCACCGATGACCTCGGGCGGATTCTTCGTCGGCCAAGGGCGCTCGGCAAGCTCACGTCGCCAGGCGTCATCCAACGGCAGCAACCGTTGGTTGACGGGCTCATACACGGCCCCGGATGTGGGGCGGTTGTAGAACAGGTGAAGTTCGGCCGCCTGGCCCATGCTGCGGTCAGCCACGCTATTCACGAGAATCTGGCCGACCAGCGAGGCGATGGCCTGAACGGAACTCGGCACAGCAAAGAGTCCCTGCAGCGGCAGGCCCGCGTCCGCCAGGCGTGCGTGCACGCGCTCCCCGACGGCCCAGACCTGGGGTGTGCCGGGTAGCGCTTTGAGAGCCTTGACCGCGCAATCGGCAACCACGTCATTGAACGGGCCCACCAGTCCCTGGTCCGAACCGAACACGACCGCGCCAACGGCACCCGCACCTCCCGGTCCTGTCCGTTCCGCGCCCCAGGGCGCCGGCCCGCCTTCCCGAAAGCAGGTGCCCAGGCCCAATTCCACCGTGCGATAGTAATCGGCCAACGCGTGGACCGATTTCTCGTATTGTCCGATGNNCGGCCTTCATGGTGCGGACGACGGCCTGGAGATCCCCGGCTCCGCGAATCTTCCGGCGCAGGCTCGCCGTGGTGTCGCTCATGACGGCGCCCCGGGTTCAGGCGTGGGCTCGATCTCCGTGTGGCGCTCCGGCTTGGCCTCGGGCTTCGGTGTGGCGTTGGCCTCGGGCTTCGGCTCGGCCTTGGTCTCGGGCTTCGGTGTGGCGTTGGCCTCGGACTTCGGCTCGGCCTTGGCCTCGGGCTTGGGTGTGGGCTTTGAATCCGGCTTGGGTGTGAAGCCCGCGAGCGCATTGCGGGCGATGCGGATCACCGTTTCCCGATCCTCGTCGCTCAATGCGTCGGCGGTCTCCAGTTGCTCGCGCACCTTCGCCGGAATATCCGCCGCCGCGTCGCGCAG
>PMKG01000202.1 GCA_003157675.1 Acidobacteriota bacterium | reverse complement strand
GTCGGCCGGCTTGCCGGTTGCGTGGTCGGCGGAGCCACGTCGGCGGGGCGCGCGGCCGCGCATCCAGACACGAGCAGCGTCACCGCAAGAACGACCCTGTACCGGTTCATGACGTTGGAGCGCTCCCGAGCGCGCCTTAGTTGCGGTCGGCTTCTTCTTTGCGCAGCCGCGCACGGCGCCGCGCAATATAGGCCACCAGGAGCACTGCCGCCACCACGAGCAGAACCATAGTCAACATCGCCACTCCTCCTTCGCCGGCCTGGCCGGCATGACACGCACCCGTCTACTGCCCACCCCTAGCTGCCCATCTGCGCGAACGCCCGCATCAGCCTGAGCACCGCGGGTCCAAGGACGACGATGAAGAAGGCGGGAAAGAGGCACAACACCAGTGGGAAGACGAGCTTGACGCCCACCTTCGCCGCGGCTTCTTCCGCCGCCTGCCGGCGCTTGGTCCGCATGCTGTGGGACAACGCCCGCAGCGCCTGGCTGACGCTGGTCCCGAATCGGTCGGTCTGGACCAGCATCGCCACCAGCGCGCGAACGTCGTCCACTTTCGTCCGCTGCGCCAGGTTGCGGAACGCTTCGATCCGGGACTTCCCGGCACGCGTCTCGGTGATCAGCACGTGGAGTTCCTCGGCCAGGACCGGATAGGCGAGCGCCAGTTCGTCACTCGTCTTCACCACCGCCTGGTCGAGGCTGCTCCCGGCCTCGAGGCACACGATCAGCAGGTCGAGGGCATCTGGAAGGCCTTGGCGGATCTGCAGGCGCCGTTTCACCACCTGGCGATCCAGGAGCAGGCCAGGCAAGAGGTATCCGACGGTCCCGCCGAAGGCGGCCGCGATCCAGCCGTTCCGGGTGGACCAGCCGACCACGAAGAGCGCGATCCCGCCGAGCACGACCGGCACGACGAACATCGCGACGAAGACCGCTTGGGCGGCCAGCGGTGTCCGGTAGCCCGCGTTCGCCAACCGTCGCTCGAGCCCCGACATGTCGCGTACCGACTTGGGTAGCCAGCCAGCCAGCCTGCCCGCCCGTGCGCTGCGCGACGCGGCCACGTCGGTGGCTATCGCGCCGTAGGGCGGCATGGCCGGCTGCAGAATCTCCTGCAGGCGCCGGCGCTCGGGCGTTTGCGACGAGAGCACGCGCGACGCGGCGAGCCCCGCCAGCAAGGCCACCGACACGAAGACCGCCGCGACCGCGATGATCTGTTCGACAGGTAATCCCTGCATGAGCCTGTGCCCCGCGCCCTCAGTAGTCGATCCTGACGAGACGCCGGATGACCAGCGTCCCGATAATCTGAAGCCCAATCCCGATGACGAGCAGCCGGATCCCGGACGGATCCTCGACCAGCGTGCCCAGGTAGTCCGGGTTGGTGAGCAGGAAGATGACGGCCAGCGCTGGCGGCATCCCCGCGAGGATGTAGCCGGTGGTCCTGCCGTGGGCGCTCTTCACCTGGACCTCGCGCTTCAACGTGAACCGGTCCCGGATGACCGACGCCAGGTTGTCGAGTACCTCCGACAGGTTTCCACCCGAGTCGCGCTGCGTCAGCACGGCGGTGACGAAGAAGCGCGCGTCGAGCAGGGGCACGCGCTCGGCGAAATCGCGCAGCGCCTCGCTGAGCGGCAGGCCGTAGTTCTGGCGGTCCCACAGCAGCCGGAACTCTCCGGCAATCGGCTGGGGCAGTTCCTCGGCCACCATGCCGAGCGCCGTCGTGAAGGCGTGGCCGGCCCGCAGGGCCCGGCTCAGGAGATCGATGGCCTCGGGGAACAGTTCCTCGAACCTGGCGGTCCGCCGGCCGCGCATCCAGACGAGCACACCCGCCGGGATGCACCCGGCGAGGCCCGCGAGGATCAGGCCGACCCAGGCGGACCGGAGGAGCCACTCGCCGGCCAGAAGACCGATCGCCGCGAGCAGGGCCGAAGAGAGCACGACGACGCCCACCGTCGTCCTGACTCCCGCCTGCTCGATGAGCTTCCGCAAGGGCCGGACGACATCCTGCCTGTGTAACAGGAGATTGTGAATGGCCGGGATGCTGCTCAGCCGCTCGACTTCCTTGACCAGTACCACGCGGGCTGGCTTGGCCGCCTTCGGCCGCGTGAGGCGCTGTTTGAACGCCGCCTCCTTCGCCCGCTCGGGGCGGAGGACGAGCGCCCAATAGGCGCCAAACACGGTGACCAGGACGAATGCGAAGATGAGGAATGGCAGCAGCACCGACTCTGTCTCCCGTCGTCTACCCGATGACCTTCACGTGCTCGAACATGTCCATCGGCAGCCGGTGGCCGGCCGTCGCGAGCCGCTCGCTGCACCGGGGGCGAATCCCGCTGGCCCGGAAGCGCCCGCACACGCGGCCCTCCGCGCTGATGCCCGTCCGGTCGAACAGGAAGATGTCCTGAATCGAGATCATGTCGCCTTCCATGCCCGTGATCTCGGTGATGGACGTGACCTTTCTCGTCCCGTCCGCCATGCGGCTCACGTGCACCATGAGCTGGATGGCCGAGACGATCTGCTGGCGGACCGCCCGCTCGGGGATGTTGAGGTTGGCCATCGCCACCATCGTGTCGAGGCGGTGCAGCGCGTCGCGCGCGCTGTTGGCGTGAACGGTGGTGAGGCTGCCGTCGTGGCCGGTGTTCATTGCCTGCAGCATGTCGAGTGCCTCGTCGCCGCGCACTTCGCCGACGATGATGCGATCGGGGCGCATGCGAAGCGCGTTGATGACGAGCTGGCGCTGGCGCACCGCGCCCTTGCCCTCGATATTCGGCGCGCGCGTCTCGAGGCGCACGACGTGGCGCTGCCGGAGCGTCAGTTCGGCCGCGTCCTCGATCGTGACGACCCGCTCCTTGTCCGAGATGAAGGTCGAGAGCATGTTGAGGAGCGTCGTCTTGCCCGCGCCCGTTCCGCCCGAGACGATGACGTTCAGCCGGGCCGCGACCGCGGCCTTGATGAAATCCAGCATCGGTTGCGTCAGCGAGTCGCGCTCGACGAAGTCGGCCGGCCCGAGCTTGTCGGCCCGGAAGCGCCGAATCGACAGCGCCGGGCCGCCGAGGGCGAGGGGCGGAATGATCGCGTTCACGCGCGAGCCGTC
>PMKG01000459.1 GCA_003157675.1 Acidobacteriota bacterium | reverse complement strand
GACAGCGGCTCGGGCTTCGAGCACACCAAGTCGCTCTACGTGGGCCGGAACGGCGGCCCCTACATGATTCGCGAATGGCGCGACCACGACGCCATCGCCCGCGTCGCCGGCGAACACGCGCTCCTCTTCTTTCGCACGCTCCGCGACGCGGCCCGCACCGTGTCGCCTAGCTTCCGCGTCATCACGCGTCTCGAGTCGTTCATGGGCGAGCACGACACGCTCTGGAAGGGTCTCGGCGACGGTGTGGAGGTGGAAACGACGTCGCTCGTGGCTCGGGGCTGGCAGATGCCCTACACCCACCCGCGCTACCCCGATTCGCATGCGATCAACGGCGGCACCGTCTTCCAGCAGGCGTTCGACGAGCGTGAGCGCACCCTGATGGCGGATCTCCGCAGCCGGTCGTCCGCCGCCCACTTCTACACCGCGGTCGGCCCGCACCAGATGTTCGCGCCGCTGGTGGGCGTGCCGTACCCGAAGCTGACCCACACGCGCCTTGCCCTGCTCCATCGAAACGGCGTGCGTGAACTGTCCCAGGTGGGCGGCACCTGCCCGCCCGAGATCGTGCCGTTCAACGTCAACCACGAGATTCTCCGCCGCTTCCAGTTCGACCCCGGGATGGACATCGACACCGAAATCGAACGCCTTGCGCGCGCCTGGGCCGGCGACGAGCATGCCCCGGCGCTCGTCGATGCGTGGCGCCTCGCGGAAGACGCGATTCTCTCCTTCCCCAACGTCTGCACCCTCTACTCGACGATCGGCTTTGCGTGGTACCGCCTCTGGGCGCGGCCGCTCGTGCCGAACATCGAGGCCATCCCCGCCGAGGAGCGCGCCTACTACGAGCGCTTCATGTGTACGACCCCGCACAACCCGAACAACGTGGACCTGAGCCGCGACGTCCTGTTCCGCCTGGTCGAGCCGGCGCAGGCGAGCAAGGACGTGGAACGGATGGACGGCCACGTCTGGGCTCCGCTCGACGCGGCCATCGCGCGCCTCGAGCCGCTGGCCGGCGCGGCCGCGGAACCAGGCAGGCCGGGCGTCATCACCGACCAACTGGTACGCCTGAAGGCGCTCCGCGGCTGGCTCGAGACGCAGCGGAACCTCGCCGCCTGGGTGGCGAGCGTCTACGGGTGGCTCGAGGCTGCCGATGACGAATCGAAGGCTTGTCACCGCGCCCGGCTCGCGGGCGCGATCGAGCGCGAGATGGAGAATACGCGGCGCCTGCTCTCTCTCGTCGACGGACCGGTGGAGTTCATGGCGACGACTGACCTCGGGGAGTCACCGCTGATTCACGGACGCAACCTCCAGGCGCTCCTCACCACGCGGCTCGCGCTGATGGAGCGACACAAAGACGACGACCCCTACATCGACCACGACTACATGATGCGGATGGCCGGCCAGGTGATGGCATGAGCTGGACGTCGCGTCGGCGGCTGATCACCGCCCTCGACCGCGGCGTTCCCGACCGTCTGCCTGCCACGACCCACCACTTGATGCCGTCGTACCTCAGGCTGGCCGGGTGCGCCACAGAACTCGAGTTCTTCGACCGCTTCGGCCTCGATGCGATTCACTGGACGACGCCCCTCCGCCGCCCGCTCGAGGCCGGTGGCGCCGGCTGGCGCCTCGAGGAGGAGGACGTCGCCGACCCCGACTACCGGACGACGCGCTACCGCTTCGTGACGCCCCGCGGCACGCTCACGACGCTGCTGCAAGACGACGGCCGGACGACCTGGGTGCGGGAGCGCCTGCTCAAGCACAAGCGTGATCTCGACGTCCTCACCGCCATCGACCTGGAGCCGGTGTGCAACCTCGCCGCGGTCGCGTCGGCCGCCGCCGGGTTTGGCGATCGCGGAATCGTTCGGGGCGCGGTGCCCGGCTTCCCCGTCTACGGCCAACCCGGCTGCTGGCAGGACGCTGCGGTGCTGTTCGGGATCGAACCGTTGATCCTCGCCACCTTCAACGACGTGGGATGGGTCGGCGCGCTGCTGGCGTTCCTCCAGGGGCCGAAGCTCGCCTTCCTCGGGTCGGCTCGCGGCGCGGCGTTCGACCTCGTCGAGCTCGGCGGAGGCGACGCGTCGTCCACGGTCATCTCACCGCCCATCTTCGACCGCTTCGTCGCCCCGTTCGATGCCCCGCTCATCGCGGCCGCCCACGAGTCCGGCCTGCGCGTCGTCTACCACACGTGCGGGGGGATGATGCCGTTCCTGGAGCGGATTGCGGAGATGGGCCCGGACGCGATGGAGACGTTCACTCCGCCGACGATGGGTGGAGACACCCGGATGGCAGAGGCGAAGCGGCGTGTGGGCGCCCGCGTCTGCATGATCGGCGGCTTCGACCAGTTCAACGATTTCGTCGGCTGCCCGGCAGGCCAGACCCGACGGGCCGTGCGCCGGCTGTTCGAGGATGCCGGAAGTGGCGGCGGTTACATCCTCGCTCCCTCCGACCATTTCTTCGAGGCCGACGACGCCCTCTTCCGCGCGTTCGCGGACGAGGCGCGCGAGTGCGTGTACGACTTGAAGACGGGCTGAGCCCGACGGGCAATCACAGCCGGCGCACGTTGAAGCCGCCGTCGATCACCAGCACCTGGCCCGTCGAGTACGCCAGGTCGCTTCGCGCGAGCATCGCCACGGCGCGCCCGACGTCTTCGGGCAGCCCCCAGCGAGGCTGGACGAGAAGGCCGTCGGCGATCAGGCGGTCGTACTTGGCCTCGGCCGCGGCGGTCATGTCCGTCCGGACGATGCCGGGCCGGACGTCGTACACCGGGATGTCCCATTCGCCGAGCCTGGCCGCCCAGAGCTGGGTCGCGATGGCCAGGCCCGCCTTGGCGATGCAGTACTCGCCGCGATCCACCGACACGGTCGTCGCCGAAATCGACGAGACGTTGATGATGCAGCCGCGAAAGGCCGCGTCGGCGCGCCGCTCGTCGATCATCCACCGCGCGACCGACTGGGTGAGAAAATACGGCCCCTGGAGATTGGTGCGCAGCACGGCCTCGAAGCTGTCCTCGGAGGCCTCGAGGAGGTCTCGCCGCTCGGGCGGCGCGATCCCGGCGTTGTTGACCAGGACGTGGAGGCGACCGAACAGGTCGCGAACGGACCGCACGAGCGCCTCGCGCGCCGCGCGGTCCGCGACGTCACAGCGGCAGTAGACAACCTCTCTGCCGTGGCGCCTCAGCGACTGGAGCGCTTCGGCAGTGGCCTCCTCCTCGCGGCGCCCGCACACCGCCAGGTCGAACCCCTCGCGCGCCAGGTAATCAGCGATACCGAAGCCGATCCCGCGCGTGCCACCGGTGACAAGCGCCACTCGTGCCTGTGTCATCGTGCCCTCACGGATTGAGCGGCGGCACCGCCACCCAGCTTCTGGTTCGCCAGGACTCGACCCCCAGCTCGGCCAGTTGCACACCCTTCGCGCCCGCGAGCAGGTTCCAGGGGAACGGGTCGTCGCATGCGACGTGCCGCAGGAACAACTCCCACTCGGCCCGGAAGGCGTTCCCCTGGGCCTCGACTTCGGGCAGGAGCTGCCAGTCCGCGTGGTAGCCGCCCGGTGTCTCGACGTCGGGGTTCCACACCGGGCGCGGCGTGTCAGCGGCGGATTGCACCCAGCAGTTCCGCAAGCCCGCCACCGCGGAGCCCTTCGTGCCGTCCACCTGGATCGTCAGCAGGTCGTCGCGGCGCACGCGGACGCACCACGACGAGTTGAACTGGGCGACGATCCCGCCCTCGAGCTCGAACGTCGCGTAGGCCGCATCGTCAGCGGTGCAGTCATAGGGCCGGCCGGCCTCGTCCCAGCGCCGGCCGACGTGCGTGGCGCCGAGGCACGAGACGGCGGTCACCTGGCCGAACACCTCGTCGAGCACGTAGCGCCAGTGGGCGAACATGTCGGCAATAATCCCGCCGCCGTCCTCGGCGCGGTAGTTCCACGACGGGCGCTGCGCGGGAACGGTGTCGCCTTCGAACACCCAGTAACCGAACTCGCCGCGGATCGACAGGATGCGCCCGAAGAACCCGCTCGCGCACAGGCGCCTCAGGGCGACGATGCCCGGCAACCAGAGCTTGTCCTGGACCACGCCGTGCTTGACGCCCGCGTCGCGGGCGAGCCGGTAGATGTCAATGGCCTCGGCGAGCGTCGTCGCGGTGGGCTTCTCGCAGTAGACGTGCTTGCCGGCCGCAATCGCGCGCCGGACCGCGGCCGCTCGCCGGTCGGTGGTCTGCGCGTCGAAGTAGACGGCGTAATTCGGGTCCGCCAGCGCGGTATCGAGGTCGGTGGTCCACGTCAGCCCCCCCGCCCGGTCGGCGAGCGCCTCGAGCTTCGCGAGGTTGCGGCCGACGAGGATCGGGTCGGGCACGATCACGCTGCCGTCGGGCAGGTCGATGCCGCCGTCGCCGCGGATGGCGCCGATCGAGCGCATGAGATGCTGGTTGGCGCCCATTCGCCCGGTGACGCCGTTCATGATGACGCCGATGCGCCGGGTGGTCACATCGTGCTCCCCTCGCTCACGCCCGTTGCGGCCGCGCACCTTCCGGCAGCGGCGGCGCGTCGACGCCGGCGCATGGCAGCGTGCCGTCGAGCTCCTGCCGCCAATGTGCGACCTCGCCGGCCGGGCCGTAGCAGTAGACCAACGTCAGCGGTGTCTGCCCAAGATTGGTGATCTGGTGAAACACCCCGGGGGGGATCGTGACCGCCTGGCCCGCGCCGAGAACGGCGCGCTCGTGGCCGAGGCACATCTCGCCGGAGCCCTCGACGACGAGATACACCTCTTCCTGTTCCTGGTTGTGCCAGGGCACCTGCCCGCCGTCCGGGTCGAGCGTCACCACGCCCAGCGCAAAATGAGCGGACTGCGCCGGCGATTGCCCGCCGACCACGTTCTTCGTGCGGCGTCCGGCCGGGAAGCGGCGCCCCTCGGTGGCGCCGAGATCGATGATCCTCATGCAGGTCCCCAAAAGGTCAGGTACGGCTCACGCCGGATCACGCGCTGCAGGTAGAGGGCTGCCTCGCGGATGTGGTAATCGCCCCAGAGGCTGGACTCGCCGCACGGCACCGTCCGGCCCGGCGGTACGGCGTCCCAGCCGTTGGGCCGGTGGTACACCGAGTGCAGGAGAAGCCCCTGGTGGGCCTCACTGGTGTTGAGATAGGGCTCGTCGAGGAGCCGGGAAAGGACACCCAGGCCAGCATCAAGGAATCGCTCCCCGTCCTTTTCTCCGGCAGCGCGGAGCCACGAGCCGCAGCGCACGAGCCACTGGCAGGCGATCGCCGCGGCGGAGCTGTCCACCGGTTCGTGACGGTTGAACGGATCGGCCGCACGCTGGCGCCACTCCCCGAGCGCCGCCAGCCCGGGGGCGCCGGTGTCCCAGTAGGGAATGCCGTCCGAGGCCGTGTTCGCCAGGTAGAACTCCGCGGTTACCTGGACGGCGCGTTGGCAGAGCCCGAGGATCTTCGCCCGGCCGCCGACGGCCTCCAGGCTCTCCGCAGGAAGACTGCCGAGAAATTCCAGCTCTTCGGCAAATCCGAGGATCGCCCATGCCAGTCCCCGGGTCCACGTGGTGAACGGGGAATACCCCTGCTGGGAGCTGGGACAGCGGTAGTTCCCGTCGGTAACATTGAAGATCGATTCGTGGGCAACACGCCCGGCGACGTCGTAGGAGTCCCGCCCCTCCCCATAGTAGACGGAGTACCGGGCAGTAGCCTCGACGTGCTGCACCAGGCGCTGGAGAAGCGAGACGCGACGGTCGTTCTCTTCCAGGAGGATATGGCCGAGTGAATGCGCGACGGCCACACCGAGTTCACGTCCGCCCCGGAGATTCCCAACCTGCGTAAAGACCCCTTTGGCCCCGAGCACCTCGCCCCGAAGCCGGGGCAGCCCACGGGATGGGGAATGCAGTCCGGCAACTCGCTGGTGGGAGCGAAAGGCCCGGAGTCTCCCGACATTGTGGACGATGTGAAGCCCTTGCCCGGCGAGGTCGTCATTCATGCCTACGGCCTGGACAAGTTCTACGGCACACCCCTGGACCTCGTACTGCGGTCGTCTGACACCCGCTTCCTGATGGTGACGGGAATGCTGGCCGATCTATGCGTCGCTGCCACCGTGTACGCTGCGAGCACGCGCGAGTACCGGGTGACGGCAATCACTGATGGCATCACCACGATCTGGCCCGACATCCTGAAGGCGGTCT
This sequence comes from Acidobacteriota bacterium, assembly GCA_003157675.1. GTDB lineage: Bacteria > Acidobacteriota > Vicinamibacteria > Vicinamibacterales > Fen-181 > FEN-299. Next base: position 532 of record PMKG01000459.1, on the reverse strand, counting down.
ACGACATCTTCGGCCGCAAGCTCGCGCGTCTCATGACCGCCGCCGAGGCGAACGCAGAGCTCGGCGCGAAATAGAAGCGGCAGGGGAAGCCGCCGATCAGAGGGGTACACCTGCCCGCGCGGCAACGTCGCTCACGTAGCGCGCGCTTTCCGTGTAGTCCTCTTCCGTCTTGAGGTGCTCGATGAGAAGGGGCATGTTCGTGCTCACCGCCTCGAGCTCGGTGAGCAGCGTGCGGTAGTTCAGCCGGCCCATACCGGGACGCACCTCGATGATCCGCACGGTAAGCTTTCCTTCGAGCAGCGTGTCTTTCGCGTGGACAGCCTTGATGAGCGGGCCGAACTCGCGGATGAACTCCCGGAGGAAGACGCCGTTGCCGAAGTACATCTGCGGAGAAAGGATCATGTTGACCGGGTCGAAATGAACGCCAAACCCGGTTCGGTCGATGTCGCGGATCAGCGCACGCTGGGAGGCGATGTCGCACGGATACATCCACGGCATCGGTTCCAGAGTATAGAACGACCGTGACGGCTTC
>PMKG01000450.1 GCA_003157675.1 Acidobacteriota bacterium | reverse complement strand
CGGCCGCGCCGCCCGCCCCGGCCGCGCGTGCGTGGGACGCGAGTTCCGGGCCTCGCCGACGCAGCCACGCGAGGGCCGGCCACCGGAGTTCGAACACGCGCCCCGACGAGCGCGCGCGCCGCCACGCCACGGCCACGCCGACCGGGCCGAGGACGAGGTTCGGCAGCCAGGCCGCGAGCGCGGCGGGGAAGCGGCCGCCGAGCGAGAGCGAGCGCGCCTGATACATCACGAGGTAATAGGCGAAGATGACGCCGCTGCCCAGCGCGAACGCCGCGAGCTTGCCGCCGCGGTGCGGGCTGACGCCGAAGCCGAGGCCCAGCAGCGCGAACACGAAGCAGGCGACGGGGATCGCGAACTTCAGGTGGATGTAGTACTCGGCGCGGTCGGTTGGCAGCCCCTCCCGGCGCAGCTCGACGACCGTCTGGCGCAGCTCCGAGACCGTCTTCTCCGCTTCGCCCTTCGCCGGGACGGCCCGGGGGAAGACGCGCTCGGGGTCGAGTTCGGTGACGAGTGTGCGTGACGGGTTGGCGTCGAACACGGCCCGGCCGGCCGCGTCGGTGCCCATCCGGTAGCTGACGCGGTCCTCGAGCACGAGGCGGACGGTCCGGCTGGCCCGGTCGAGGAGCATGCGGCCGGCGCCCGCCACCGAGATCTGCGGCGCGGGCCCCTGGCCCGTGTCGGCGGCGAACACGTCCTTCCACCCCCGGCCGTCCGGCGACGTGTCGCGGGCGTACAGAACGAGGTTCGGGAAGTCGTCGAAGAAGATGCGCGGCCTGATCTCGCCCTCCACGCGGGCCGCCACGACGCTGTATTCCATCTCGCGGAACGCCTGATTGCTTCTCGGCACGAGGTCGATCAGCACCCACTGGGTGGCCGCCCAGGCCAGGACGGACAGCACGAGCACCGGACGCAACAGGCGGAAGAGCGCGACGCCACAGGCCTGCAGGGCCACCCACTCGCTGTCGGCCGAGAGCCGGCCGAAGGCGACGAGCAGACCCATCAGGAAGGCCATCGGGATGGTGACGGCCAGAGCCTGCGGCACGAGCAGGGCGAGCATGCGGGCGATGACGGCGACCGACACGCCCTTCTCGAGCAGCGCCTGCGCGTTGCGGTCGATGGGCTGCATCATCAGCATGAAGGTGAAGACGAGCAGCGCCAGGAGGAACGGGGGGACGATCTCGCGGAGTACGTAGCGGTCGAGGATGCGGGTCATGCGGCGAGGTCAACGATAGCACAGGAACGGGCGGCTCGCCGGGGTCCGGCGGCGCGCTCGAACCGGGGTCGGCGGGGGTCTTGGGGGTGGGGTCGGAGGCCGGGTCTGGGTGGCGGCTCGTGCGGGGCGGTTTGGAGGAGGGAGGCGGCGCGGCGGCATCCGCAGAATATGCACAGGGGTGATTTGAACGATATTTCTATCGTGTCTGATAATGTATGTTATGTTAACCATCAAATCATGATGAGGTGGACGGTCGGTTCCGGGGACCACGCAGGCTCCGCGAAACCCGCCCGCCGGCATGCTGAACTGCCCCGCCGGATGTTCCTGGCGGGACGTTCAGCGCTCCTTGGAATTCCCTGAAAGCAGACGCTGCTGATGAGCCGTCGCGACTCCGCCCGTCACGCCTGGCGGAGTTCGGCCAGCACGTTCTCGAGCGTCTCGATGATCTCCTCGCGCTCCACGCTGCCTTTGCGGAACTGCAGCTTCATCGTGAAGGCCTTGGACGGCGGACGGTAATTGAAGATGTAGGCGCGGGGTCTGCCCGGCGCGGCGGGCCTGGGTTTTCTCGTCTCGCGCCGGACGCTTTCGCGCGTGAAGTGCCCGGATGCAATCCGCTCGACCAGCGCGGTCATTTTCTGCGTATCTGTCTGCCTAACTATCTCTAGAAGCAGTGACTTAGAGGAAATGTCGGCCAGCCGACAGAGGTTTCGAACCCCGTCCGGTATCTTGGTCAGCGTCAGCGACTCCGTGATTGAAGTGCGGGACCGGCTGAGCTTCTTCGCGAGCTCCTCGTGGGTATAGCCGCACTTGGTCGCGAGGCCCTGCAGGGCGTCGGCCTCTTCGAAGGGGGTGAGGTCCTTCCGCTGGAGGTTTTCGACGAGCGCCAGCTCGATGACCTCGGCGTCGTCGACGTCCCGAAGGACGACGGGCAGTTCCTGCAGTCCGGCCTGGACCGCCGCCTGGTACCGTCGCTCCCCTGCGATGATCTCGTAACGGTCGCCGCGTTGCCGGACGACCAGGGGTTCGAGGATGCCCTTCTCGGCGATGGAGGCGATGAGTTCGGAGAGGTCGCCCATCATCTGGCGGGGCTGGGTGGGATTCCGATCGATCTGCTCGATCGACACCATCCGTCCGACTGGCGCTCCGGCAGACGAGGCGAGCGCCTCAACGTAGTGCACGTCGTGGCGCATCCGAATGGTTTCAGGCAAGCCGCGTCTGGGCACGATCCATGACCTCCTCTGACAACGTGTAATACTCGCTCGCCCCGCTGGAGTCCGGCGCGAAGGTGAAGATCGATTCCTTGTAGGCGGGGCTCTCTTCGAGCCTCACGCTCTTCGTGATCACCGTGTTGAAAACCTTGGCCCCGAATACCTTCTGGATCTGCTGCCGAATATCCCGCGCGATCGACGTGCGCCGATCGTGCATCGTGATGAGTACACCTATGATCTGGAGACCGGGGTTCGCGCGGCTGCGCACCTTCTCCACCGTTTCGAGCAGGTCGTCCGTTCCTTCGAGGGCGAAGTAGGACGACTGGATCGGGATCAGCAGGTGCGAGGCGGCGACGAGCGCGTTGACCGTCAGCAGGCCGAGCGCCGGCGGGCAGTCGATGACGACGAGGCCGTGCGTCTTGGCGAGCGGGTCGACCTTGTCCTTCAGCCTGAAGTGCGCGTCCATCTCGCCGACCAGCTTCGCTTCGAGCTTGGCGAGCCCGATGCGCGCCGGGATGATCGACAGCCTCTCGACCGGCGTCGGCCGAAGAAGCTCCTCGGCCGTGCACCCCGGCTCGGTCAGGAGGTCGTACACGCTCCGGTTGAGCCCTGCCCGCTCGACGTACGACATCGTGCTGTTGGCTTGCGGGTCGAGGTCGATGAGCACCGTGCGGTGGCCGCGCATCGCGAACGCCGCGCTGAGGTTGATCGCGGTCGTGGGCTTTCCGACTCCGCCCTTCTGGTTCGCAATCGCAAGGATCATGGCAAGCGCCTGAGCCGAAGACACGCGGGGTAGGTCTGGCTATTCTAGGGAGCGAGGCGCGCGGTGTCAATCACACACGGGCTGGAACGCA
>PMKG01000196.1 GCA_003157675.1 Acidobacteriota bacterium | reverse complement strand
CAGAAGAACATCGGCCCGGCCGGCGTCGTGCTGGTGATTGTCAAGGACGAGTGGCTGAAGAAGCGCGTCGACGATCCCAAGCTGCCGACGATGCTCAACTACGCGATCCACGCGGACAACACCTCGATGTACAACACGCCGCCGTGCTTCGCCATCTACATCATGGGCCTCGTGATGAAGTGGCTGCTTTCGATTGGCGGCCTGCCGGGCATCCATGCGATCAACCAGCGCAAGGCGGCGAAGCTCTACGCCGAGATCGATCGGAGCGGCTACTACAAGGGGCACTCGGCGAAGGACTGCCGGTCGCTGATGAACGTGACGTTCCGGCTGCCCAACGAGGAACTCGAGGCGAAGTTCGCGAAGGAGGCCAAGGCGGCCGGCCTCGACGGCCTCAAGGGCCACCGCTCGGTCGGCGGCCTGCGCGCGTCGATCTACAACGCGTTCCCCGAGGAGGGCGTCGACGCGCTCGTGGCGTTCATGAAGGAGTTCGAGAAGAAGAATGGCTGAAGCCGGCTCTAGGCCCTGGGCTCTGGGCGGTGTCCGGCTCAAGGCCCAAGCCCGGAGGCTCACGGCTCAGGGCACGACCGTGTGTAGGGCGGGGCTTTAGCCCTGCCGAAGTGTGACGAATCTCGAGGGCCGTCCGATTCACGTCGGGCGGCCCTTTGTTCTTGAGGCACGCGGTGGAGCGCCACGGCTCCCGCATCCGCCCGGGATTCACGCGTCCGGTTTCGCCCGCACTGCACGCCCCCGGAACAGCTTCAGCGGCGCATGCCTCGCAATCGCCTCGAAGTCCTTGTCGACGGTGAAAAGTTCGTGGTTGCCGGTGATCGCGCATGCGGCGATCAGACAGTCGACCCCGGAGACATTGAGCCCCTTGCCCAGGCAGACGTTCTTGACCCGCGCCGCTTCGATGTGTTCCGGAATCCCCTCGGGAAGAACGCGGAACGCTGCGACGAGCTTCGCGGTGACGTCGCTGAACTGCCGGTGGGATCGGATGCCGCTCAGCACCTCTTGCAGCACGGTGCCGGGCAGGCCGAGGGGCACGTCACTCGCCATCAGCTTTTCGAACACCGGCTGAAGCCGTCGCTCTTCCAGTCCGGGACGCCTCCGGCGGAAGACGCGCGAGAGGACGGACGTATCAAGGAGGATCACCGCGCCCGCCGTTCCCGCTCGTAGTCGTATTTGGGATCGTAGTCGACCTGGCCGGCGAGTTTCGCCAGTTCAAGGCGCTGGCGTCGCTCAATGAACTCCCGCAACGCCTCGTTCACCGTCTCGCGTTTGGTCCGGTACCCGCCCACGCTGCGAGCCTGATCGAGGAGTTCATCATCGATGGCGAGGTTCGTTGGCATACACAGAAAGGTTACACACCAACACTGTGTGGAGCAAGTGTCGCTTGCGGTCGTGTTCCCAGATCACTCGCCGATCGTTCAAGTTCAGCGGTGGCGTCTCGATCATTTGGGCGCCTTCGGCGGTGGATTGTCCGTGACGACGATGATGAACGTGGCTAGCGGCCCGAGCAGGAGGGACGCCAGAAACCACGCCAATCGGCTGCGTCCCTTCGACTGAGCGAGCCCGGCGTTGATCAGCGCCAGCGTGCCCCACCCCACCGCATAGCTGCGACCTACCTCAACGACATTCATTGAATCACCTCACGCGGCCTGCCGTTTATCTGGAGCGCCGGCGTTCAAGTCCGAATTTGATAACATCCCTGTCCATGAACCGACCACTCACCGCCCTGGCCGTCTGCGCGCTGCTCCTGCCCCCCGCGGTCGGAACCGCCCAGGAGCCAGCGAAAGCCGGCCTCACGTTGCAGTTGCCCGCCGCTGCGGTCTATCCGTCCGGGCGCGCCGCGTTCGTCTACACGCTGGAGCAGCCGGCCGCGCTCGTCGAGATCGACGTGCTCGACGCCAAGGGCGCCGTCGTCGTCGGGTGGTCGGGTGGCGCGAAGTACCGGCAGGCGGCGGACGTCGCCGACCGGCTGCTGCTGTCGGAAGCGCTGACCAGGCCGGGACAGCAGACGGTGACGTGGGACCTGCACGCTGGCGGGTACTTCGCGGCCGGGCCGGAAGGGACCCCTTCCAAATATTCGCCCGGGCCCCTCGTGCCACCAGGCCACTACGTCGTCCAGGTCTCCGCGCTCGGCCAGACGATGAAGCAGCCGTTCGACGTGGCGGCGTCGCTGCCAATCGCCGCGGCGCGCCAGGCGGACCTCGAGGCCCAGTTCGACCTCGCGATGCAGATCCGCGGAAGCGCCAGCGCCGCCAGCCGGGCCACCGGGCGCGTCCGGGCGCTCAAGGGCCGGGTGCTCGCGCGCCTGAAGGGGACCAGCGATGCGGCGACGACCGAATCGGGCCAGGCGCTGATCAGGCGGCTCGACGAGGTCCTGGGCGCGCCAGGCGAACCGGTGTCGGCCGAGGCGGGCGTCCTCGCGCTGCAGAGTGGACTGGCCCAGCTCGAGGCCCAGGTCGAGACCGGGGGACGGCCGACCGACGTCCGTCGCGACCGTTATCGAATCCTCAACGGCGCGCTGCAGACGCGCATCCTCTCGCTCAACGGCCTGACGTCCGGCAGCTACGCGCGGTTCGAACGCGGCGACACGGCGCCGCCGCCGGATGTCCCCTTCGGCGTGAGCAAAATCAGATACGACAGCAAGGGCGTGGACTTCGGACCCTGGGTTCGGACGTTCATGACCTCGGTCAATCGGAGCTGGACGATTCCCCGGACGGCCGGGATCGCGCATGGCCACGTCGCCGTCACGTTCGTCGTCCACAAGTCCGGATCGGTGACCGACATCGTCGTGGCCAGCCCGAGCGACGTGGCCATCTTCAACGACTCGGCCTACAAGGCGATCTTCGGCGCGAGCCAGACTGGACCGCTGCCCGCCGCGTTCCCGTCGGAGAGCTGCCCGTTCACCGTCACCTTCTACTTCAACGAGCGGCCGCCGGCAGCGCCGGCGAAGAAATAGGTCGCCGGCGGCGAGCCGTAGTGGTTAGTGGTCAGTGGTCAGTCGATCACGCGTGACGGACTGGCCACGAGCGACCAGCCACTGACCACTACGGTGCACACGTCGCATGTCCAGGAAACACCGTCCAATCGCGTTCGGTCCAGCGAGCGACGCGTGCCGAGAAACGCCCGTGCCGTATCGCATCTTCGGAGAGGCGCCGGAACCGACCGCGCTCCAGCAGATGCTGAATGCCTGCCGGCTGCCCGTGGCCGTCGCAGGCGCCTTGATGCCCGACGCGCACCANNAAGATGAGCGTGCTCGACCTGCCGGCGTCCACGCTCACGGCCGCCCAGTCCGACCTGCGGCGGGCCATCGAAAAGGAAACGCGTTTCGGTGTGGGCGCCGAGTTCCACGACCATCGCGCGCACGACGTAATGGACGCCGACTGGTCGGTCAGCGAGGTGACGGCGCGCCTCAAGGACAAGGCGTGGGCCCAGCTCGGCACGAGCGGCAGCGGCAACCACTTCGTGGAGTTCGGCCTGCTCACCGTCCGCCAGCGGATCGGTCGCCTGGAGCCGGGCGACTACCTCGCGCTGCTCAGCCACTCGGGCAGCCGCGGCACCGGCGCGAAGGTCGCGGATCACTTCAGCCGCCTCGCGCGGCGGGTCCATCCCGCGCTCCCGCAGGACCTGGCGCATCTCGCCTGGCTCGACCTCGCGACCGAGGAAGGGCAGCAGTACTGGGCCGCGATGGAACTGATAGGGCGCTACGCCGCCGCCAACCACGAACTGATCCACCGGCACGTCGTCGGCGCGCTCGGCGCTAGGGTCGTCCTCGACGTCGAGAACCACCACAACTTCGCCTGGCGCGAACGCCACGTCCTCGCCGACGGAACCGAGCGTGACGTGGTGGTCCACCGCAAGGGGGCCACGCCTGCGGGCGTCGATGTGCTCGGCATCATTCCGGGCTCGATGGCTGCGCCGGGGTACGTCGTGCGGGGCAAGGGGTTCGCCGCGTCGCTCAGGTCCGCGGCGCACGGCGCCGGCCGGCGGATGAGCCGGACGCAGGCCAGGAAGATGTTCACGTGGGACGACCTGCGGCGGGTGCTCGGCGAGCGGGGAGTGACGCTGATCTCGGCCGGGCTCGACGAGGCGCCGATGGCCTACAAGGACATCGACGAGGTCATGGCGGCGCAACATGACCTCGTCTCAGTGGTCGCGAAATTCGAGCCCCGCCTAGTCAAGATGGCGCCCGCGGGCGAGCGGCCGGAGGACTAAGACTCGGTAACCCTAAAGGGTCGCCCTACAGCCGGCTCGCGGCTGACGGCTGTGATTCGCTGCCAGCTACTCTGAACCCCGTCCTCCGACCGTGATCCGC
>PMKG01000387.1 GCA_003157675.1 Acidobacteriota bacterium | reverse complement strand
ACCGGCTCGGGCTACCAGGCCGCCGTCCTTTCGCGCCTGGTCGCTCACGTGTTCAGCCTGGAGATCGATGACGAGCTCGGCAGGCAGGCGGCGGACCGGCTCGCCGGGCTTGGGTACGTCAACGTGACGGTGCTGAAGGCGGACGGCTACGAGGGGTGGGTTTCCGAAGCGCCGTTCGACATCGTGATCGTCACGGCCGCTCCGCCCAGCGTGCCGCAAGCGCTCGTCGATCAGCTCGCGCCGGGAGGCCGACTCGTGATTCCCGTCGGGCCCCACGACGCGCAGGAGCTCTCGGTCATCGAGAGGCAGGCAGGCGGCGGCACGATCACGAAGACAATCGTGCCGGTCGTCTTCGTGCCCATGGTGCACCGAACGGTAGTCGGAGGACGGGGAGAGGAATCGGTAGCCGGGAAGAGGAGTCGGACGACGGGGAGAGTAGTCGGAACTGCTTGTCCGCCGAAGTCGCGCGAGCGACGAAGGCGGAACGATGAGGAGTCGACTCCTCGACGATCCACCGACTAGTCGACGATCCGTCGACTACTGCGTGAGCAGTTCGCGTGCGATCTTGTATTCCCCCATCTTGACCCAGTTCTGCGCCTGGTACTTGGCGAACAGTTCGACGCGGACGTCCACGAACTGGCTGTGATGGAACAGATCGGCTCGCGGCTGCTCGCCGGTATAGCCCCGATCGCACTTCATCACCACCGGGTCCCCGGTCCGGCCGGGCGCGAGTCCCTCCGGCCCGATGGCCCGGACGTAGGGCGCCGATCCCCACTCCTCGGCCTCGCCGATCCGGTTGAACTTGGCGATCATCTGCACGCTGGCCACCGGCTCGGTGCCGATGTTCGTCAGCTGCACGGAAATGGTGGGCACGATCTTGTTCTTCTTCCCCTCGACGATGCCGGCGTCGAAGTAGCCCGTGCTGACGCCGGTGACCCGGAGGACCTTCGTGAGGTCGACGGGGTGCGACGCGCAGGCGGACAGGCCGACGACGGCGAGGAGGGACAGCCCCAAGGGCAGAACGCGGCGAGTCAGCATCGTGGGCGCCATTGTACTCATGCCCCGTTAGAAACCGAACAGGGGCCGCCGGTTCCCGACCGGCGCGCCCGAGGCGCCTATTTCTTCAGGGTCACCGGGTTCAGGCGGATGTAGTTCATCATCTGCCGCTGGTCGGGCGCGTAAATCGGCGGCCCGTCGAGTTGACCGTACGGCTGCTGCGCGCGAATGACCTCCGCCTTGCGCTGCCCCTGGAACTCGTGTTCCACCTGCCTGATCTGGTACGCCATCTCGACCTGCTGGCGACGGTAGCTCTCGTCGATGAGCGAGTGCACCAGGGCCATCAACCTCGCTTCCCCGACGTCGGCGCCGGCCGACAGGGCGACCGGAACGGTGTTCCCCGACGCGCGCGCCGCCGCAAGCTGCTGGTGGAACTCCTCACGCAGGTTGCGCTCGAGCGCGGCAATCTCCACCCGCCAGGGGGAGTCGGCCTGGCCGGCCGAAGGCGACGGATACGAGACCGGCGTCGAGGGCGGACCCGACTGACGGTCGGCAGCCGCCGCCTGGCTGACGGCTGCAAGCGGGGCCGCCTGGGCGCGCCAGCCGGTCCGCACGGCGAACCCGTACTTGTCGTACCGCACGTCGAGGTTGGCGATGGCGGCACCGCCGGCGAACAGCAGGATGGCCGCCGCCACCCGCGCCAGCACCGGCAGCGGCGCCCGCCACCACCGAGCGGGACGCAGCACTTTGGCCGCCGGGGGCGCGTCCGCCACGTCGTCGCGCACCAGCCGGAAGCCGTTCACCCGATCGGGAGGCGCCCAACTGGACAGCGTCTCCCGCACGCGGGCGAACCCGCGCACTTCGTCGGCGCACGCCAGGCAGATCGAAAGGTGCGCCGTCACGTCGCCGCGCGTCGCCTCGTCGCACTCGTCGTACAGGAAGGCGACCAGCGTGTCCTTGTCGGTGCAAGTGAAGCTCATACGTTCCTCGCCGAGTGGATGCCGCTGCGCGCGAGCTCTTTCCGGAGGACCGTCAGCCCCTGGTAGAGCCGCGTCTTCACGGTGCTGAGCGGACAGCCCAGCAGCTCCGCGATCTCCTGAAACGTCAGGCCGTGGTATTCCTTGAGCACAATCGCCGCGCGCTGGTCCTCGGGCAGCAGCCGCATCGCTCGCGCCACCGCCTGGCTGAGGTCCTTCCGCGCGACCGCGTCATCGGCGCTCTCGACCCCTTCGGCCTCGCCCGCCAGCTCGACGAGATCCACCCCGTCCGGGGCCAGCACCACCGGCGCCCGACGCTGGCGGCGGATCCAGTCGCGGCAGAGATTCAGGGCAATCCGATAGAGCCAGGACGAGAACTTCGCCTGTCCCTTGAATCCGCTCAGGCCGCGGAATGCTCGGAGGAAGGTCTCCTGGACGACGTCTCGCGCGTCTTCCTCGCGGCCGATCGTGCGGTAGGCGAGCGCATAGATCGGCCTCTCCCACCGCTTGATGAGCTGGTTGAAGCTCTCGGTGTCGCCACCGACCGACCGGGTTACGAGTTCCTCGTCGCTCAAGCCGACGAGGACGGCAACGTCCTCCAGAAGATCCTCCCCGCCACCGCACACGGGCCGTCAACCCGCGACACGAACCGAGACAGGCCTCACGCCTGCTCTGCACACTAAGACGGCGGAGCCGCCATGATGGTCTGCGGCACAGTGTCCCTTCCCATTATAGACACCCCCTGGGGCGCCGGGCCCCTGGAGGCCGGTGGCCGTGTGCTACCATGGGATTTTCGGCGGGCAAGCCCGGACCCAGCCATCCCGCGGATGATCCAGATCTCCTCCCTGACCAAGTCTTTCGGTGACCGGGTGCTCTTCGACAAGGTCACCTGGCAGATTTCCGACGGCGAACGGGTCGGCCTGTGCGGCCCGAACGGGTCGGGCAAGACCACTCTGCTCAAAATCTTCGCCGGCCTCGAAGACAGCGATGCGGGCAGCGTCGTCAAGCCGGCCGACGTCACGATGGGCTATCTGCCTCAGGATGGCCTGTCGCACTCCGGCCGGACGGTCTACGAAGAGGCGATGACGGCGTTCGCGCCGCTCATGGCGGTCAAGGCGGAGATGCATGACCTCGAGGATCGGCTCGGCCACCCGGACGTCGCCGAGGGGGAGCACGAGCAGATGCTCGCCCGCTACAGCGACCTCCAGGACCGCTTCCGGCTGCACGACGGGTACAGCATCGACCTGAAGATCGCGTCCGTGCTGCGCGGCCTCGGCTTCTCGCAAGGAGACCTGGAGAGGCCGGCGGAGACGTTCTCGGGCGGCTGGCAGATGCGCATCGCNNCGACCTCGAGGCGCGCAACTGGCTCGAGTCGTACCTGCACGACTACCCCCACGCGGTCATCCTCGTCTCGCACGACCGCTACTTCCTCGACACCGTCGTCACGCGGATCGCCGAGGTCTACCTGCGGACGCTGAACGACTACCCGGGCAACTACAGCCACTACCTCGAGGAAAGCCAGGCCAGGCTCGAGCGGGTCCGCGAGGCCAAGCGGCAGCAGGACGACGAGATCGCGCGGATGCGGATGTTCATCGACCGGTTCCGCTACCAGGCGACCAAGGCCGCGCAGGTGCAGAGCCGGGTCAAGATGCTCGAGAAGATCGATCCGATCGAGGTGCCGCCCGAGCGCAAGCGGGTGCACTTCACCTTCCCCGCCTCGGTCAAGAGCGGGCGGATGGTGCTGGAGCTGACGCACGCGCACAAGGCGTACGGGGGCAACGTGGTGTTCCGCGGCGCCAGCCTCCACATCGAGCGCGGCGATCGCATCGCGATCGTCGGGCCGAACGGGACCGGCAAGTCGACGCTGATGCGGATGCTGGCCGGCGTCGAGGCACCCGATTCGGGCGAACGCCACGAGGGCCACCAGGTGGTGACGCAGTACTTCGCGCAGGACGAGGCCACGCGGCTCGACGCGGACCTCACCGTCTACGAGACGCTCGCGGCCGGGTCGCCGAACCAGATGGTGCCCGCGATCCGCAACATCCTCGGCGGCTTCCTCTTCTCGGGCGACGACGTCTACAAGCGGGTCGGGGTGCTCTCGGGCGGCGAGCGCACGCGCCTCGCGGTGGCCCGGATGCTGCTCCGCCCGTCGAACACGCTGCTGCTCGACGAGCCGACCAACCATCTGGACCTCGATTCGAAGGACGTGCTGCTCGACGCGCTCGAGGACTTCGGCGGCACGCTGATCTTCGTGTCGCACGACCGCTACTTCGTCGAGCGGCTGGCCAACCGGATTGTCGAGGTCGGCAGCGGCGACGCGCACAGCTACCCCGGGCGCTACGAGGAGTTTCTGTGGAGGAAGGAGCAACCGGCTGGCGACCCGCGACATGCGACTGGCGACACTGTCACGCCTGCCCGGCCGCAAGGCGCGAGCCGCCCTTCGACGGGCTCAGGGCGATCCCGAGCGGAGTCGAGGGACCGCAAGCCGCGAGCCGACGCGCCGTCGGCCGGCGCGAAGGCGTCGGCGGGCTTGTCCGCCGAAGCGCGAAGCGCGAAGGCGGATTCCTCCGCCTCGGCCCAGGCGAAGCCGAAGCCCGCCATCGACCGCGAGGCGCGCCGGGAGGCCCAGATCGTGGCGCGGCGCCGCGACCGGGCCGCGAAGGCCCACCAGGTGAAGATCGCGGATCTCGAGGAGCGCATCGCCCGGTGCGAAGCCGAGATCAAGCAGATCGAGGCGACCATGGCCAGCCCCGAGTTCTACCAGGACCGCACGGCTTCGCAGCCCGTCATCGACCGCCACCAGGCGCTTATGTGGCAGGTCGGAGACCTGATGCATCAATGGGAGGAGTTGCAGACCTCGCCAGGGGGCCAGCCGGCCGACACGACCAACTCGTCGCCCCGGAATTGAGCCGCCGCGAACAGAACTGTCAGCGGCGGCGCCCAACGACCGGCGCAAGTCCATGCCATTTCATAGAGTTGCAACCCGATGCCCGGGTGAAGGGCCGGCAAGGCCCTTGCCTTGATCGCTGGTTGACATGACCTCGATGGTACTTGCGGCAAACCCTGCTACAGTTACACTATTGAAATCGGCGGCGCCCGTTTCCAGCCAGACCGGAGACACACACTTCATGACGGATGGACCTCACCGGCGGAGGGACTCTGCTGCGGCCGGCGATTTCGAGACCGGGCCGCTGGTCGGCGACCGCTTCTTCCGCCATATCGTCCTCGGCATGCGCAACGGCGTGCTGGTCGTCACGCGGGACAGGCGCCTGGCAATGATGAACGAAGTGGCCTACCGCATCCTCGACATCACACCGGGCGACGCCGACATCGGGCGTCCCTACGCGGACGTGCTCGCCAGCCAGCCCGACATGATCCGCATCCTGACGGCGGCCTTCGATCTGGCACACCTGCCAAACCGCGCCGAGCTCAGGCTGAAGCCGTCGGGCAAGGTGATCGGCTACACGCTCTCGCAGATCATGGACGATGAGGGAGGGAGCGAGGGCGCGGCCGTGTTCTTCAAGGACCTGACGCTGGTCGAGCAGATGGAGGAGCGGGAGCGGCTGCGCGACCGCCTGGCGTCGCTCGGCGAGATGGCGGCCACGATCGCGCACGAGGTCAAGAACCCGCTGGCGGGCATCGAGGTGATGGCCGGCCTGCTCCGGCGCCGCGTCGCGGATATCCCGGACGCGCAGGCGCTGCTCAACGATATCATCGGCGAGGCCAAGACCGCCAACGCGATCGTCCTCGAGGTGCTCGAGTTCGTCCGGCCGATCCGGCTGCAGGTCGAGCAGACGTCGATGGCGCAGGTCCTCCACGATGCGGTGACGATGGCCGAGCGGAAGGTCGATCGGGGCGGGGTCGAGGTCACGATGAACATCGAGCCGCAGCTGCCGCTCATCAAGGCGGATCCGCACCAGCTCGGCCAGCTGTTCTCGAACCTCCTGATCAACAGCCTCGAGGCGCTGGACGGACGGGGACTCATCGGGCTGACCGCGGCGGTCGGCCGGGCGTACGAGGAGCCGGCCGCCGGATCGGACGAGCGCGCGCCGGGAGCGACGCTCGTGGTCGAGGTCGCCGACGACGGGCCGGGCGTGTCGCCGGAGGCCGTCGAGCGGATCTTCAACCCGTTCTTCTCGACCAAGCCCCAGGGGTCGGGGCTCGGCCTGGCGATCGTCCGGAAGATCGTGGACGCGCACGACGGGCACATCGACGTCGAGACGGCGCCGGGCCAGGGCACCAGGTTTCGCGTCACGCTGCCGGTCAATTCCGGAGAGGAGTGGCTCCGCTAGCGCGGGGCGGCCATGGGTCGAATCCTGATCGTCGACGATCACGATGCGTTGCGGCGCGGCCTGGCGCGGGCGCTCTCCGAGGCCGGCCACGACACGGAGGAGGCGGCCAACGGCAACGCCGCGATCGCCTGCCTCCACGCCGGCTACTTCGACGTCGTGCTGAGCGACCTGAAGATGGGCGGCAGCGACGGCATCGAGGTGCTCCGGACGACCAAGGCGCTGCACCCGACGACGGCCGTGATCCTGATGACCGCGTTCGGGTCGGTCACCACGGCGGTCGAGGCGATGAAGGGGGGCGCGTTCGACTTCGTCCAGAAGCCGTTCGAGATCGAGGAGATGGAGGTCAAGATCGAGAAGGCGCTCGAGCTGCGCCGCATGCGCAACGAGCTCGACTACCTTCGTCACGCGCAGAACGACATCTACGAGTTCGACCGGATCGTCGGACGGTCCGAGGCGCTCACAAAAGTGCTGGGCGTCGTGCAGAAGGTCGCCAAGAGCAACACGACCGTGCTCATCCGGGGCGAGACGGGCACGGGCAAGGAGCTGATCGCCGGCGCCATCCACCACAACTCGCTCAGGGCCGGGCGGAACTTCGTCCGCGTCAATTGCGCCGCGCTCCAGGAGAACCTGCTCGAGTCGGAGCTGTTCGGCCAC
>PMKG01000187.1 GCA_003157675.1 Acidobacteriota bacterium | reverse complement strand
GGTGGTGCCGCAGCGCGTGCCTGAGTCGTACGTCAAGTCGACCGTGACGACGCCCATCGAGGACCGGCTGTCATCGATCAGCCAGCAGATCCTCAGCCGCACGCGTCTCGAGCAGGTCATCCAGGAGTTCAATCTCTACCCGAAGCAGCGTCGGATCGGCTTGATGGAGGACGTCGTCGATCAGATGCGGAAGGACATCGACGTCCAGGTGGTCAAGGGTGACGCCTTCCGTGTGAGTTACATCTCGCCGGATCCCAAGACCGCCATGAAGGTGGCCGACAAGCTCGCCTCGGCGTTCATCGATGAGAGTCTCACCGATCGCACGGTGCTGGCGGAGTCGACGACGAGCTTCCTGGAAACCCAGCTCGAAGACGCGCGGCGCCAGCTGGAAGAGCACGAGAAG
The DNA here is from genome assembly GCA_003157675.1 of Acidobacteriota bacterium. Lineage (GTDB taxonomy): Bacteria > Acidobacteriota > Vicinamibacteria > Vicinamibacterales > Fen-181 > FEN-299. The sequence continues at coordinate 2,794 of PMKG01000187.1, read as the reverse complement.
AGGCTGGCCGACTACAAGATCAAACACGCCGGCGAGCTGCCGAGCGAACGCGACAGCAACATGCAGGCGATCAACAGCCTGCAGTTGCAGGTCCAGACGGTGATCGAGTCGATGAACCGCGACAAGGACCGCCGCTACCAGGTGGAGAGGACGATCGCGGACCTGTCGGCCGTCCAGTCGGCGACGCCGAACGTGACCGTCTCCGGAGACGACCCGACGAGCGTGGCCGGCGGGTCGACCTCCGCGCAACTGGATGCGGCGCGCGCCCAGTTGCGCCTGCTCGAGATGCGCTACAAGCCCGACCATCCGGATGTGGCGCGGATGAAGCGTGTGATCCACGACCTCGAGGCCAAGCAGCAGGCCGAAGCGCTCCAGAAGCCGCTCTCGCCAGGGGCCTCGGACCGCCCGGCGACACCCGACGAGGCTGCCCGCGCGTCCCGCCTCAAGGCAGCCCAGATCGAACTCGACATGATCGACCGGCAGATTGCCGAAAAGCAGGCGGAAGAACGACGCCTTCGCGGGGTGATGGCGGGCTACCAGGGACACGTCGAAGCGACGGCCGGTCGCGAGTCCGAATTGACCAGCCTGATGCGCGACTACGACACGCTGCGGAAGACCTACGAAGGCCTGCTCGCGAAGCAGCAGGACTCGAAGGTGTCGGCGAACCTCGAGCGCCGCCAGATCGGCGAGCAGTTCCGCACGCTCGATCCCGCCCGGCTTCCCGAGAAGCCGATCAGCCCGGACCGGCCCATGATCGACCTGGCGGGCGCGGCGGCGGGCCTCCTCATCGGCCTCGGCCTCGTCGCGCTGCTCGAATACAAGGACACCAGTTTCCGGACCGACGACGAGGTGGTCAGCGTGCTGGCGCTCCCGGTAGTGGCGGTCGTCCCCGTGATGCTGAACAGTTCCGAACGCAGGGCGATGCGCCGCCGCTCGTTGCTGGTGTCGTCGGCGGTGACCGCCGTCGTGATCGCCCTCGCGGCGGTGGGGGCGTGGCTCTTCTGGCGCTGGCAGATGTAGGCGATGTACGAGCGATTCTACGGCCTTCGTGAGCGCCCGTTCGACCTGACGCCGAACCCGAGGTACCTGTACCTCACCGGCAGTCACCGCGAGGCGCTGAGCAACCTCCAGTACGGCATCGTCGGCCGCAAGGGGATGACGCTGCTCATCGGCGAGGCGGGCACCGGGAAGACCACGATCGTCCGCGCGGCGCTCGACGCGGTGGCGGGGCCGTCGGTGCGCTGCGTCTACCTGAGCAACCCGGTGCTGACGCGCAACGAGTTCTACGAGTTCCTGGCGCAAAAGTTCGGGTTGAGCGCCGAGGCGGCGGCGTCCAAGGCGCGGTTCCTGTTCGAGCTCGAAGAGAGCCTGATGGCGCGCCACCGCGCCGGCGGCCTGACGGCGCTCGTGATCGACGAGGCGCAGAGCCTGCCGCACGACCTGCTCGAGGAAGTTCGATTGCTGGCCAATTTCGAGACCGAGACCGACAAGCTGCTGCCGGTGGTCCTGGCAGGCCAGCCCGAACTGGCGTCCCGGCTCGAGCACGAGGATCTGCGGCAGCTCAAGCAGCGCGTGGCCTTACGCTGCGACCTGTCGGCGCTCGACATCCGCGAGACGGCGTCGTACATCGCGGGCCGGATCGCGATTGCGGGCGGCGACTCCTCCCGGATCTTCACGCGCGAGGCGGTGCAGGTGATCTACGAGCGCTCCGCGGGGATTCCGCGGACCATCAGCGTCATCTGCGACAACGCGCTGCTGAACGGGTTTGCGACCGGCGTGAAGCCGGTCGGATCCCCGCTGGTCCTCGAGGTCTGCCGGGATTTCCGGCTGCCGCAGTTCAAGACAGCTGATCTGACTCCGGCAGGCCACGCGCACCACGAGGCGGCGTCGGCGGGCATCGGAGTGACGGCGCCGGCCGACGGGCGCGGCGCACTGTCGCTGAATATCGTGATGCCCGCGGCGCCCGACAGCAGTCGCGCGGCCAGGGCCGAGTCCGAGGACCAGGAGCCGGACCGTGGCATGTTCGGTCACTACGTGAAAAAGAGGAAGCGGTTCAGCTTCTTCGGATAGGCGGCCGGAGAGCTGCCATCTGTCGGTGTGCAAGGCATGGGTGACGATCAATGAGCCGTATCGAGGAAGCACTCAAACGCGCGTCCGGTTCGGCGCCCGGCCCCTCGGCGGAAGCCGCCGCGCCTGCGCCCGCCCCGGAGGTGTTCCGGGATCCATGGGCGGTGGAAGAAGCCCCCGAACCGGTGACCGAGGCGCCTGCCGGGCCCAAGCTGCCGGCGCCTCCGGCCGCGAGCACCCACACCCTGCTCCAGACCGAGGAGCCGGAGCAGTCAGAGCCCCCGGCCGCCCCGGCGGCGTCGCTGGCGCTCTTCCAGGGTTTCGACCCGACGCTGGCCGAGAAGCTCGTCGCCGCGCCCGACATCCGGCCGGCCTTTGCCGAGCAGTACCGCAAGCTCGCCGGCGTGCTGCACCACGCGCAGTTCAGCAAGAACATCAAGATCGTCATGGTGACCAGCGCGGTTGCCGGTGAGGGGAAGAGCCTCACGGCCACCAACCTGGCGCTGACCTTCGCCGAGTCGTACCGGCGGACGGTGCTGCTGATTGACGGCGACCTNNCGCCGTCCGACTTTGCACGAGACGTTCCAGGTGCCGAACACCTCCGGGCTCGGCGACGGCCTCCGCGCCGAGACGGAAGAGAAGCTCTCGCTCGTGCAGGTGTCGCCGCGCCTGACGCTGCTCACCGCCGGCCGGCCCGACCCCGACCCGCTGAGCGGCATCACGTCGG
>PMKG01000082.1 GCA_003157675.1 Acidobacteriota bacterium | reverse complement strand
GAACCTCACGAAACTCTACGGCGGGCTCACCGCCGTCAGCAGCCTGTCCTTCGGCGTGCAGCGAGGCGAGGTCGTGGGCCTGATCGGCCCCAACGGCGCCGGGAAGACGACCACGCTCAGGTGCGTGGTGGGCATCCAGGCGCCGAGCGACGGCACCGTCACCATCGACGGCCACGACATCGTCTCGGACCCGCTCGAGGCGAAGCGCCGCCTGGCGTTCATCCCCGACGAACCGCAGCTGTTCGACTACCTGACCGTCGTCGAGCACCTGCGTCTGGTCGCGCGGCTGTACGGCGTGGGCGACGTCGAGGACAAGTCCCGCCGGCTGATCGACGCCATGGAACTCGGGGGGAAGGAGCGCTCGGTGCCCGGCGAGCTGTCGCGCGGCATGCGGCAGAAGCTCGCGCTGGCGTGCGGCCTGTTGCACGACCCCGCGGCGCTCATCTTCGACGAGCCGCTGACGGGACTCGATCCGCTCGGGATCCGCCACATCAAACAGATGATCGTGGCGCGCGCCGCGGCCGGCGCGGCCGTCGTCGTGTCGTCCCACCTGCTGCACCTCGTCGAGGAAATCTGCACGCGGATCGTCATCATCGCCGGCGGGCTCAAGGTGGCGGACGGGACGCTGGCGGCACTCGCTTCTGACCCGCGTCTCACGGGGGCCGACCTCGAGGAGATCTTCCTGCGCGCCACCGGAGCCGAGTCACCAGCGGTGGACCAGCCGTGACCGGCGCGCTCGTCTATCTGACCGCCTGCTCGTTCCGGAACCGCGTCATCCGACGCGTCCGGCGCCTCAAGGAGCCCCGCTACCTCGCCGGCGCGGTGGTCGGCAGCCTGTACATCTACTTCGCGATCCTCAGGTCCCAGCTGCGCGCCATGAGGCAGACGCCTCGGACGGTGTTCGCGACCTCGCTCGGCCGGCTCTCGTCGTGGGCCGAGAGCCTCGGGGCGCTGGCGCTCTGGTTGATCGTCGTGTTGCGCTGGGCTTTGCCGAGCGCGCGCCCGGCGCTCCAGTTCTCCGGCCCGGAGGTGCAGTTCCTGTTCACAGCGCCCATGCCTCGCCGGCGCCTGCTCCACTACAAGCTGCTCCGGGGCCAGATCGGCATCCTGTTCAGCTCGCTGATTTTGCTGCTGCTCGGCGGACGCGCGGCGCCGAGCCGCGTGTCGTTCGTGCTCGGACTCTTCGTGCTGTTCTCGACGCTGAGGATGCACCTGATGGGCGTCACGCTCAGCCGTGCCAGCCTGACGGAGCCCGGCGGGCGAAGACGCCTTGGGGCGTGGCTGCCGCTCGGCCTGACGATTGGCGCGTCGGTCGTGATCGTCTTCGGGCTCGGCGTCGGCCTGGTGCCGCTGATGTACTACGCGACGCTGGGCGCCATCGGCGCGGAGTTCCTGAGACAGACGAGCACCGGCGCGGTTGGCGCGGCGCTCTGGCCCGCCAGGGTCCTCGTCCGGCCGATCGTCGCCGAGTGGCCGTGGGCGTTCCTGCGCGCCATCGGACCGGCGTTTCTGGTCCTGGGGTTGAACTACGTCTGGGTGCTGGCATCGGACGCGAGGATGGAGGACGCCGTCATCGCCAGCGAGCGGCGCCGAAGCGAGGGCCGATCGCGCCCGCCGGCAGTGGTGGTGCGTCGCGCGCCGTTCAGCCTGTCGGCGGCCGGGCGCCCGGAGATCGCGATTCTGTGGAAGAACGTGCTCATGGTCGGCCGACAGCTGAGCGTGCGCAACGTCATCCGTTTTGCGGCGCCCATCATGGCCGTCGCGGCCATCATGGCCGCCACCGGGAACCGCCACTCCGGCGGACTGACGGTTGCGGCCTTCATTTGCCTCGCGGGCGCCGCCGTGGCGCCCCTGCTGGGCCCGCAGATGATGCGGAACGATCTGCGCACGGACCTGGCGCACCTGCCCATCCTGAAGACCTGGCCGCTTGGCGGCGAGGCGATCATCCGGGGCGAGATTCTCGCGCCGGCCCTGCTCGTCTCGGGCTTTGCGTGGCTCTCGGTCGTGCTGGCCCTGCTGCTCTCGATCGCGGTTCCGTTCGCACACCTCTCGATCCTCGATCGCCTGGCGTTCGCGGCCACCGCCGTGATCACGATCCCGGGCGTCGTCGTCGCACAGCTCGTGATTCAGAACGGCGCCGCCGTTCTCTTCCCCGGCTGGATCGTCATTGGATCACCGCGCCCGCGCGGGATCGAGGCGATGGGGCAGCAGATGCTGTTGTTCGCCGGCACCTTTCTGCTGCTAGTGGCGGGACTCGTTCCCGCCGCGGTCGCCGCGATCGCGGTCGGCTTCCCGTTGCAATGGTTGATCGGATGGAGCGGGCTGGTCCCGGCAGCGGTGGTCTTCGTGGTGGTCCTGCTCGTGGAGTCGTGGCTGGCGACCGCCGCTCTCGGACGCGTGCTGGACCGGACCGACCCCTCGGCGGTGGAGGTCAACGAGTAGGCATCGCGGAGGGGGCGGGTCTGCACGCAGCGCGCGATGCGCGGCCGGCAGACCCGACCCCCAATACTGCCGGCTAAGCCCCCGCGGCCATCTTCTTCTCGAACCGCTTCATCCACTCGTCCTGACGCGTCTTCATCTCGGCCGGCGTGAGATCCGCCTTGTGCGTCGCGATCGTCCAGCGGTACCCGTACGGGTCGGTGAAGCTCCCGCACCGGTCGCCCCAGAACTGATCGGCCATGGCCCCCATGCCCGGCAGCACCTGCCCTCCCGCGGACACGGCGCGGTTGAACAGCGNNCCCATCATCGCGTCGTTCAGCATGATCCGCGAGTTGCCGATTCGCACTTCCGCGTGCAGGATCTTGCCATCGGGTCCGGCCGCGCGCGAGACCTCTTCGGCGCCGAGCGCCTTCTTGTACCAGTCGATCGCCTTCACGGCGTTGTCGAGCGTCAGTTGCGGGGTGACCGTGTAGTAACCCTCGGGAACGGCACGTTTCGCCTTCGTCATCTCGACCTCCTTCACTGATCCGGAACCTCCATTTTGGGTGGCCGTCGGGCGCGGCGCAAGCTGAGCAACAGCACGGCTGAGCCCGCCCGGTATCGTCGGGGCTGAGNNGAGGGTCCGCCGGAAGGTCACCGACCGGCTGCGGATATCGCGTGACACCACCGAGCGCCGAACGTGCAAGCAGCCAGGCGGCCAATCGGAGTGGCCGGCAGGCCGAATCACCGGTAAGTGTAGCCGGCGCCGATCGTCAGGATGTTCAGGTTGGCGCCCATGGTCCCCACGTGCCCGCTGCAGAACAGCACGAACGGCGTGAGGTGGTGGTGGCCGCCGAGTCTCAGGTCGTACCCGACGCC
>PMKG01000041.1 GCA_003157675.1 Acidobacteriota bacterium | reverse complement strand
CGCGGCCGACGAAGAACGGCCCCAGCCGATCGAGGTAGAGCGAGGTCTGCTGCGTCTTCCGCATCGCCTCCACGACGGCCGACAGCGGATGCAGGGCCTTCCCCACCAGGCCGACGACGAAGTCGTTGTCATTGGAGTCGAGGCCGTGGCAGGCCAGGCGGATATCGTGCGCGAGGTCGCCGGCGCCGAATGCCATGCCGATGGCCCCATGCTCGGCGAGGATCACCCGCTGCTTGTTGGGGGGCAGCTGCGCGAACCGCCCGCTGCGGCGGAGCGGGTACCATACGGCCCACGGCCACTCCGGATTGAGCACCGTGCGGGTCGGCCGGTGGAAGAGGGCATTCTCCAGGTCCGGTTCGTATCCCAACCCGTAGGTCCGGCCGAACAGCCTGAATTCGGACTTCGGTACCAACCCGACAAACGGCCCGGCGTTCAGGGCGGGCCGCAGCACGTCGATGAAGAACGCGGGATCCCGGCTGAGGGCGAGGACGGCCACGCCGCGCGGATCGTTCAGGTCCTCGTAGACAACGCCGATGACACCGGCGGCGGCCAGGTGCGGGCCGAGGGGGAGCGGATCGGCACAACCACCGAAGGCCAGCAGTTGCATGAAAAGTCGGCCGTCGATGCGCTGCGGCTGGCCGCCCTTCTCGCTGAGGTCCGGGGCTTCCGGCCCCCGGCGTGCCGGGCGGCCGGCTGGAAGCGTCTCGCTCATCGGGTTACTTCGGCTCGCCGCCGCCCACGAACTCGGCCAGACCGCCCCACGTGTCCGAATCTTGTCCGACGAGCGTCTCGAAGTACAGATCGACGTCGGCGGCCGGGAACGCGACGCGCAGCTTCTCCGCCGCTTCCTTGAGCCGCTCGGCTGGGGGCGGGGTCAGCTTTTCCGCGTTCAGCACGCCGTTATCGTGCGGCATGCCGAGCGCGTCCAGAAAGGCAGCCAGCATCGGGCGCTGATGCGCGAGATGGTAGGCCACCAGCACGCGCCCGGCGACCGAGTCGGGCACTCCGGGCAGCGAGGCCAGGTAACGCGCCTTCTTCTCGAGCTGCAGCGCGCGGACCGACTTGGTCCTGAACTTGAAGTGGCTGGCGATGGCCATGAGCGCCTCCGCCTGCTGCTCGACGGCCTCGTCCTCCTGCCAGAACGACACGCACGATTCGAGCCGACGCTCCGGCGGAATACGCTTCCAGAGTTTTCCCGGGGCTGCCACGGTTTCTTTCCGGCCGCTCTCGGACGACGAATACGGGTACGCCATGTCCACTCCGATTGTGATGTGAGACTGCTGACCCTGCGATCGTAGCACAGCCGCACCTCGCGCACGGCGCGGCGGCCGCGAAGGAGCGGCGGGCGCCAGGTACGCTAAGATGCCCGGGCGAATATGAGTGTCCAGACACTTCGCCGCGCCTCGCTCCTGCTCGTCACCTCAGCCGCGCTCGCGGTGGGCCTGTCCGCGCAGACCGTCGCTCGCAAGCCGACGCCCGCCGCCCCGGCGGCCGCCTCGGTTCCCTACTCGACGGGCACGTGGAACGCCGACACGTTCGGCAATCACCGAGTGGTGATCGAGGTCGCTGCGGCCTCTGACGCCGTTCGCGTCAGGATCCCGTGGCGCCGCCGTGACACGGCTCCCGAGAAGAAGAACCTGATCGTCGTCGACGCCCAGTCGGGCGTGCGCGTCGCCAACGTCCTCCGCGTGTCCATCACGCGCGAGGTCGGTGACCTCGTCTTTCAGCCGACGTCCGGCAAGGGGCGGTACTACGTCTACTACCTGCCCGACATCGGCTCCGGGCGATCGAATTACCCGAAGGTCGTCTATCCTGAGCCGGAGCAGACCGCCAAGGCCGACTGGCTGGCCAGGTACGCTCTCCTGGCCTCGAGCACTGGGACCGACGTTGCGAAGCTGCCTTCCCTGCCGGCGGCCCGTGTCGTCGAGTTCCAGGCCATCGACGAGTTCAACTCGTTCTTCCCGATGGAAGTGATCGCGACGGCGGCCGAGGTCAGGGCGCTCGTCGCCCGCCACCCGTCCGTCGCTTACCTGGTGTTCCCGGAGGATCGCCGGTTCCCCATCCGGATGGCCGACGATCTTCCGCAGCGATGGATCCGGCCGGGCGCCAACGCGCCGTTTCGTGGCACAGCCGATCGCGGCGAGTTCTACGCATTCCAGGTCGGCGTCTTCGCGGCGCGCGCGCCCGTCGACCGGCTCGACGCGCAGTTCAGCGACCTTCGCGCCACCTCCGGCGGCGGCGTCATTCCCGCCTCCGCGTTCCGCTGCACCAACCTCGCTGGGAGGGACTGGACGGGGCGCGCCTTCACGAAGACTGTGTCCGTGCCGCTCGGCAAGGTGCAGGCCCTCTGGTTCGGCGTCCAGGTACCCGAACGCGCCGCTCCGGGCGAGTACCGCGGCGAGGTGACGATTGCGCCGAGCGGACTGCCGCCGACGCGCGTCGCGGTGACGCTCGTCGTGTTGGCCCGCACGATCGCGGCGTCGGGCGACGACGAGCCGTGGCGGCACTCGCGCCTGCGATGGCTCGACTCGACGTTGGCCAACGACGACGAGGTGGTCGACCCCTACACGCCGGTCCAGTTGCGGGACACCAGCGTGAGCATCCTCGGCCGATCGGTCGTGCTCGGTCGCGACGGCTTCCCCGAGCGGATCCAGAGTCGATTCACGCAGGAGATGACGTCGATAGGCGACAGGGGCCGCGATGTGCTCACCGGCCCGATACGCCTGGTGGCGGAGTCCGCCGACACGCCAATCCCGCCGTGGACCACGTCGGGCATCCGCTTCACCAGGCGTGGCCCCGGAGCCGTGCGGTGGGAGTCGGACGGCGCCGCCGGGCCGCTCGCGTTGCAGACCCGCGCCCAGATGGAGTTCGACGGCACGATCGAATTCGAGGTCGAGGTGCGCGCCCTCCAAACGACCTCGCTCTCGGACATCCGCCTCGAAATCCCCGTCGCCCGTGACGTGGCCAGGTACATGATGGGCATGGGATTCAAGGGCGGGCTGCGGCCGGCCTCCTTCGAATGGACGTGGAACGTCGAGAACAACCAGGACTCGGCGTGGCTCGGCGACGTGAACGCGGGGCTGCAGTTCACGCTCAAGGACGAAAAGTACTCCCGGCCCCTCAACACGAACTTCTACCACTCGAAGCCGCTCGTGATGCCGGCGTCGTGGGCCAACCTCGGCCGCGGCGGCTGCCGGATGAGCGAGCGCGAGCAGACGCTGCTCGTCCAGTGCTACAGCGGCCCGCGCACGATGAAGAAGGGCGAGGCGCAGCACTACAACTTCCGCCTGATGCTGACGCCGTTCCACCCGCTCGACACGCGAGCCCAGTTCAGCACGCGCTACTTCCACGCGTTCAAGCCGGTCGCGGAGGCGGCCGCCACCGGCGCCAACACGCTGAACGTCCATCACGCGACCGAGATCAACCCGTACCTCAACTACCCCTTCCTGCGCCCGGCGCAGATGAAAGCCTATGTCGACGAGGCCCACGCCCGCGGCCTGAAGGTGAAGATCTATTACACGGTGCGCGAGCTGTCGAACCACGCCCCCGAGCTGTTCGCGCTGCGCAGCCTCGGCGACGAGATCTTCTCGAAAGGGCCCGGAGGCGGGTTCTCCTGGCTGCAGGAACACCTCGGCTCCGACTACATCGCAGCCTGGTTCGTGCCGGATCTGAAGGACGCGGCCATCATCAACACCGGCATCTCGCGCTGGCACAACTACTACGTCGAAGGGCTCTCGTGGCTCGCCAGGAACGTGGGCATCGACGGCCTGTACATCGACGACGTCGCCTTCGATCGGACGACGATGAAGCGGGTGCGCAAGGTGCTGGACCGGGCGCGGCCCGGCGCCCTCATCGACCTGCACTCGGCTAACCAGTACAACGTCCGTGACGGGTTCGCCAGCAGCGCCAACCTCTATCTCGAGCACTTCCCCTTCCTGAACCGGCTGTGGTTCGGCGAGTACTTCGACTACAACTCGGCGCCCGATTACTGGATCACGGAGATCTCCGGCATCCCGTTCGGCCTGATGGGCGAGATGCTGCAGGACAACGGGAACCCGTGGCGCGGCATGGTCTACGGTATGACCGGACGCCTTCCGTGGGCGGGCGATCCGCGCCCGCTCTGGAAGGCCTGGGACGCCTTTGGCATCGTCGACAGCCGGATGGTCGGCTTCTGGGTGGACGGCCGTCCGGTCAAAACCGACCGGCCCGACGTCCTGGCCACGAGCTACGTCCGCGACGGCCGGACGATGGTGGCGCTGGCGAGTTGGGCGAAGGACGCGGTCGACATCCGGCTCGCGATCGATTGGAAGGCGCTCGGCCTCGACCCGGCATCGGCGAAGCTCGAGGCTCCGGCGATCGAGAACTTCCAGGAGGCTCGGACGTTTGCCGCAGATCAGCCGATCCCGGTCGAACCTGGAAAGGGATGGTTGATCGTCATTTCGCCGCGTCCACCAGCCTCTTGATCGGCGGCGCGACCATCAGCAGCACGTCCGCGACGGGCGCGCCCGCCCTGGCCAGGGCCTCGTTCTCGTCCGCAGTCAGCACCAGCGGTTTGTGGGATTCCAGCGCGTCGAGCGCCTCGAGGCCGATGTCCGCGAGCGACACCCACGACGCGGCCAGCGGCGCCGCGTCGGCCAGCAGCGGGCCGTTCATCTGCGCCGCTGCCGACCTGGCGTCGACTTGCCACTGGCTCAACGTAGCGGCGATGGCCGCGCGCACGGAGGTCAGGTTCGGCTCCGCAAGCAGGGCGTCCACCTGGCGGCTGAAGGTCCTCGCCGCCTCGCTCTCGGGCCTGGCGGCGTCCACGACGCCGACGAGGGACGACAGGCTCGTCAGCGTGCCGTGCCTGCCACGGTCGTAGTTCTTCACCGGCTCCACGAGATCGACGAGCCGCCGTACGGCGTCGGCAGGACGAGGAAACGCCAGCCGCTCCAGCATCGGCTCGTAGTTGGCGCGGTGGAGAACGCCGGCTGCGTTCAAGCGACGGCTCATGACGGATAGGCGGATGTACATATCATCCGGGTCGTTGACCATCGCCGGGGACCAGAACCGTTCCGCAATCGCCGCCATCCTCGGCCAGATCCTCGAGTCGATGGTCTCCGGCGTGACCCACTCCGCCCACATGCACGCCTCGCCGCCGAGGATCCTGGCCTTCGCGTCCTCGGGCAGAGCGGCCGCGTCGTTCCCCATCGGGTCCACCGCGTAATGACGCGACGCGGACCACATGTAGTCGAGGTAGTACCCGTTCGACAGGATTCCGCTGAAGCCCGCCCGCGCCGCGTCGGCGAGCGACTTCTGCCCGCGCCACGACTGCACCACGGCGGTCTTCGGCAGGTCCTTGTGCAGCACCTCGTCCCAGCCGACCATGATCCTGCCGCGCGCTTTCAGGATGGCGGCCACGCGCCGGTTGAAGTACGCCTGCAGATCGTCGTTGGTCGCAAGACCGTGGCGCTTGCGGAAGGTCACGACGGCCGGGCTCGCGTCCCACTGCTTGCCGTTCACTTCGTCGCCGCCGATGTGGAAGTACGCGTCGGGGAACAACGCCGACATCTCGGTGATGAAGCGGCCGAGGAACGCATAGGTGCGTTCGCTGGTCGGATCGAGCACCGGGTCGAACACGCCCCACGTCCGCGCCAGCTCGAAGGGGCCCTTGCCGGCCGACAGCTCCGGGTACCCCACCAGCCAGGCCAGCGAGTGCCCGGGCATGTCGAACTCGGG
>PMKG01000462.1 GCA_003157675.1 Acidobacteriota bacterium | reverse complement strand
TACATCGCGCTGGCGGCGATCGGGAAATACAAGGACGCCATCGCGCTCATCAAGGAAGACAACCCGCTGCCGTCGGTCTGCGGCCGCGTGTGCACCCGGCCTTGCGAGGTCAAGGGCTGCCGCCGGACGCTGCTCGACGAGGCGGTCGGGATCGACTACATCAAGCGCTACATCAGCGACCTCGACCTGAACAGCCCGGACGTGTTCCGCCCGGACGTCGCGCCGAAGAACGGCCACAAGGTCGCCGTCGTCGGCGCCGGGCCCGCCGGACTGTCGGCCGCCTACTACCTCGCCATCAAGGGCTACGACGTCGACATCCTCGAAGGCCAGCCCGAGCCGGGCGGCATGCTGCGGTACGGCATCCCCGAGTACCGGCTGCCGAAGGACGTGCTCGACCTCGAAATCGCGCAGATCCTGAGCCTCGGGCCCCGGCTTCGGACCAACACGACGCTCGGCCATGACTTCACGATCGCGAGTCTCAAGGGCCAGGGGTACGAGGCCGTCTTCCTCGGCATCGGGGCGTGGCGCAGCTCGCTGATGCGCGTGCAGAACGAGCAGGCGCCGGGCGTGCTGTCGGGCATCGAGTTCCTACAGAACTTCGGCCTGCGGCGCCCGATCGAGATCAGCGGGACCGTCGCCGTCGTCGGCGGCGGGAACACCGCGATCGACTGCGCCCGCACGGCGCTCCGGCTCGGCGTGAAGGAAGTCAGGCTGCTGTACCGCCGGACGCGCACCGAGATGCCGGCCAACGACGCCGAGATCAGGGACGCGATCGAGGAAGGCGTCAACATGCAGTTCCTCATCGCGCCGACCAAGGTGGTGACCGGCGCCGACGGGAAGCTGGCCGGCCTCGAGTGCCAGCGGATGGAGCTCGGCGAGCCCGACGCCTCCGGGCGCCGCAGCCCGAAGCCGATCCGCGGCTCCGAGTACCTCGAGCCGTGCGACTTCGTCATCTCGGCCATCGGGCAGAGCACGACGGTGGCGGACCTGGTGGACGGGAAGCATCCGAACTTCCTGCCGCGCGGCGAGTCGCTCGGCCTGACGCGGTGGCAGACCGTCCAGGTCAACGNNCGGGAAGGCCCGGCCCGAGCCCGAGGAGTTCCTCAGCCGCAAGGACGTGTTCGCCAAGGTCGGCCTGACCGACCTGCGGTCGCAGGAGAAGAAGGACAAGCGGCACCTCCCGATGCTCCCGGTCGACGCCCGCGTGAAGAGCTTCGTCGAGGTCGAGCTCGGGTACTCGGCCGCCGACCTGGCCGAGGAGACCACGCGGTGCCTCGAGTGCGGGTGCACGGCGCTGTTCGACTGCGACCTGCGGCGCTACGCCACCGAGTANNCGTCGTCGGCGTCGCGGCCTACGGCTTCATCAACCGCGGCTTCAGCACCGTCGTCGCGCCGGCGCTCGGCGGGTCGCTGCTCGAGACCGAGTGCGTGTCGTGCGGCCTCTGCATCGGCACCTGCCCGACGGGGGCCATCGGGCAGAACCTGCCGCTGGCCAAGCCGGGACCGTGGAAGACCGAGTCGCACGAGAGCGTCTGCCACTACTGCGGCGTCGGCTGCCGGATCGACTACGACGCGTTCGGCGAGACGCTCGTCAAGGTCTCGCGAGACGAAGCCAACGAGGTCACCTTCGGCAACCACTGCCGCAAGGGGCGGTTCGGGTTCGGCTTCGTCCACGCGCAGGATCGGTTGCTCTCGGCCCGCGTGCGGAGCCCACAGCAGATTGTCGAAACGTGGCCGGCCGACGCGGTGGCGCAGGCGGGGCAGACGCTCAAGGAGCTCGTGAAGACCTGCCTGCCGCAGGAGATGGCCGTGTTCGTCTCGCCGCGGCTGACCAATGAGGAGATCTACCTCGCGCAGAAGTTCGCGCGGGTGGCGCTCCGCACGCACAACGTGACCTCGTTCAGCCACCTGGTGAACCGGGAGACGTTCGCGCCCGACGTGGTCGCGACGGCCACCTACCCCGAGCTCGCCCAGGCGCAGGCGATCCTCGTCGTGAACTCGGGGCTCGCCGACGAGCACTTCGTCGTCGACCTGATCAGCAAGCGGGCGATCAGGAACGGCGCCCGAATGATCTACGTCGGGCCGACCGAGAACCTGACCTCCCGGTTCGCCGAGCGGTTCCTCCAGTGCGCGCCCGAGAAGGCGACGCTCGTCGTCCAGGCGATCGTGGCCGAGGCCGCGCGGCGGTCGGGCCAGCCTGCGCCGGCCGAGCTCGTGGCGGGGATCGCCGGCCTGTCGCCGGAGCAGGCGGCCGAGAAGACCGGCGTGCCGGCCGCGGACATCGCGGCGGCCGCGGACCTGCTGACGGGCAGCGAGCGCAAGGTGTTGATCTTCAACCGCGACTACCGCGGCCCGCGGCATGCCCGGGACGCGCAGTGGCTCGCGGCGGCCGGCGCGGCGCTCGGGTGCGGCGTGCTGCCGCTCCACGAGAAGTCGAACGCCCAGGGCCTGCTCGACATGGGCGCCAACCCGGCCTGGTACCCGGGCTACCGGCCGGTCACCGACTCGGCGACGATCGACGATCTCGAGAAGAGCTGGAGCGTGTCGCTGCGCGACCTCGACACGCGGGAAGTCGACGTGGCCCGGCTCCTCGCCGAGAAGAAGATCAAGGTGGCGGTGGTGATCGGCGAGGACCCGCTGGGGTCGGAGGACCTGCCAGCCGAACTCCGGGTCGGTCTCCAGGCGGTCGAATTCCTCGTGGTCGCCGACCTGTTCGCCACCAAGACCGTCGCCGCGGCGCACGTCGCTTTGCCCATGAGCAGCACGCCGGAGACGTCGGGCACCGTCACCAACTCGGAGCGGCGCGTGCAGCCGCTCAGCCGGGCGATCCCGCCGAGGTCCGGCATCGAGACGTGGCGACTGCTGTGCGACCTGGCCGCGGCGATGGGCCTGCGCTTCAAGATGCACTACTCCGCGCCCTCCGAGGTGTTCGAGGAGATCCGCCGGGTGGCGCCGATCTACCGCCACGTGCAGGTCGGCGGCCAGGGGCCGGAGGCGATCTGGGACACGGCGCGTTCGCCCATGGCGGCGCGACCGGTGAACGGCGCGGCCACTGCGCCCGTCGTCACGCCGGTCGCGACCGCCGAGCTCGACTGCCTCGACGCGCGGTTCGAGCGGTGGTTCGCGGGGCTGTTCGCGGACCGTACGTAGACCGGGACGACGGTGGATCCGCCGTAGCCAGGCGAAGGCGGACGGCCCCGGCACCGCAGTTCGGGCATTGACCTGTTGCCGAGTGGCGGTTGATGATGTGGGGACACGACCGGGCACGGGCCCGGCCGGCCGCCTGTCACCAACAGCCCCTCGGCAGTTTCATGTTGGGGAAGGAACTCATGATCGATCCGCATCTCGTCCAGGCCGATCCCGAAGTGGCCGCGCTCATCGCCGCCGAAGAGCGCCGGGAGTTCGAGAAGATCCGCCTCATCCCCTCGGAGAACTACGCGTCGCGCGCCGTGCTCGAGGCCACCGGCAGCGTGTTCACGAACAAGTACTCCGAGGGCTACGCCGGCAAGCGCTATTACGAAGGGCAGCAGTGCGTGGACCCGCTGGAGCAGCTGGCCATCGCGCGCGCCAAGGCGCTGTTCGGCGCCGACCACGCCAACGTCCAGCCCTACTCGGGGTCGCCCGCCAACCTCGCCGTCTACTTCGCGCTGCTCAAGCCGGGCGACACGGTGATGGGGATGGCGCTGCCGCACGGCGGCCACCTGACGCACGGCTGGAACGTGTCGATCACGGGCTCCTACTTCAGAAGCGTCCAGTACGGCGTGCAGATCGACACGGGGCTCATCGACTACGGACAGGTCCGCGAGCTGGCGCTGAAGGAGCGACCGAAGCTGATGATCGCCGGGGCGACGGCCTACCCGCGCATCATCGACTTCCAGGCGATGCGCGCGATTGCCGACGAGGTGGGCGCGCACCTGCTGGTGGACATGGCGCACATCGCGGGGCTGGTGGCCGGCGGGGCCCACCCGACGCCGATCCCCCACGCGCACGTCGTCTCGACGACCACGCACAAGTCGCTGCGCGGGCCGCGCGGGGCGATGCTGCTCTGCAAGGAGGAGATGGCGAAGATGATCGACAAGGCCGTCTTCCCCGGCCTCCAGGGCGGGCCGCACAATCACACGACCGCGGGAATCGCGGTGGCGCTCGGCGAGGCGGCCACCGACGAGTTCAAGGTCTACGCGCACCAGATCGTCAAGAACGCGAGAGCGCTGGCCGAGGGCCTCGCCGGCCATGGCTTCAAGCTCGTCTCGGGCGGCACCGACAACCACCTGATCCTGATGGACGTGACGCCACGCGGAATGACGGGGAAGGCCTACGCCAGGGCGCTCGACCGCGCGGGCCTCGAGTGCAACTACAACACCGTGCCCGGCGATCCCCGCAAGCCATTCGACCCGAGCGGCCTGCGCCTTGGCACGCCGTCGGTCACCTCGCGCGGCATGCGGGAAACCGAGATGGCGAAGATCGCCGGCTGGTTCAGCCGCGTGGCCGAGAACGTCGCCAACGAGGCCGAACTCGATACGATCGCCGGCGAAGTCCGCGACTTCTGCGCGGCGTTTCCGTGCCCGGGCATCGCCAGGTAGCCGCTCCACGGATCGGTGACAGAGTAGTGACTAGTGGCTAGTTGATCACGCGGGTTGCACTGACCACTGACCACTAGCCACTTCACAGTCCCAGTCACCGTCGATCCCGTCCTTCCACCATCGCGTACAACACCGGCAGCACGAGCAGCGTCAGCAGCGTGGAGGTAATCAGCCCGCCGATGACGACCACCGCGAGCGGGCGCTGGACCTCCGCGCCCGGCCCGGTGGCGAAGGCCATCGGGAGCAGGCTGAAGACGGCGATCGCGGCCGTCATCAGCACCGGCCGCAGCCGCGAGTCGCAGCCGGCGATGACGGCGGCGGCGGTCGGCATCCCCTCGGCCCTGAGCTGGGCGATCGACGAGAGGAGCACCATGCCGTTGAGCACGGCGACGCCGAACAACACGATGAACCCGACCGAGGCGGGCACCGAGAGGTACAGCCCCGACATCCACAACGCGAAGACGCCGCCCGCCAGCGCGAACGGCAGGTTGAAGAGGATGAGGCCGGCCGCGCGCACGCTCGAGAACGTGATGAGCAGCAGGACGAAGATCAGGGTCGCCACGGCGGGCGCGATGATGCCCAGCCGCCGCATCGCGTGCTGCTGGTTCTCGAACTGCCCGCCCCAGGAGAGGTAGTAGCCCGGCGGAAGCGGGACCTCGGCCTTGAGCCGCTTCTGCGCCTCGGCGACGAAGCTGCCGATGTCGCGTCCCGCGACGTTCATCTCGATGCCGATGCGCCGGCGCCCGTCCTCGCGGCTGATCTCGACCGGCCCTTCCTGCACGCTCACGTCCGCCAGCTCCGAGAGCGGCAGCCTCGCGCCGCCCGGGGCGTCCACCAGCAGCCCGGCGAGCGCCTCGACGGAATTGCGGTGGTTGTCGGGGAGCCGGATCGCGACATCGGTCACCTGGTTCTCCAGGTACACCTGCGACACGGGCTTTCCGCCCACCGCCGTCTCGATGAGATCGAGCACGTCGGCGGCGTTCACGCCGTGGCGCGCGATCCGCTCGCGGTCGACCGACACGGTGAGGTAGGGCTGGCCGGCCACGCGCTCCTCGGC
The DNA here is from genome assembly GCA_003157675.1 of Acidobacteriota bacterium. GTDB lineage: Bacteria > Acidobacteriota > Vicinamibacteria > Vicinamibacterales > Fen-181 > FEN-299. The sequence goes on along the minus strand of PMKG01000462.1, from coordinate 11,660 downwards.
CAAATCGGCGACGCCGCGCACCTGCGCCAGCACGCGCGTCAGCTCGCCGGCCTTCTGCTTCAGCACCCGCAGGTCGTCGCCGAACAGCTTGACGATGACCTGTGCGCGCGTGCCGGCCACCAGCTCGTCGATCCGGCACTGGATCGGCTGGCTGAAGCTGGCCGCCATTCCCGGGATGTCGGCAATCGCGTCCCGCATCTTCCCGGTCAGTTCCTCGCGGGTGGAGGCGCTCCGCCACTCGGCCCTCGGCTTCAGCCCGCCGACGAACCCGGTCTTGTCCACGCCTCGGGCTTCAATCGCGACGCCGGTCTGTCCCGTGCGCGAAACGATGGTCTGGAGCTCGGGGAACTTCATCAGCCGCTTCTCGACCTCGAGCGTCGTCTCGAGCGCCTTGTCGAGCGAGATGCCCGGCAGCAGCTGGATGTCCATGTCGAAGGATCCCTCGTCCATGATCGGCAGGAACTCGGTCCCCAAGTGCGGCACCATGGCGAGCGCCCCGACGACCAGCACGCCGCCGATGCCGACGACGATCAGCCGGTGGGCCAGCGTCCAATGCAGGGCGGGCATGTAGGCGTGCCGGATGGCACGCAGTACCGGGCTCTCCTTGGTTTCCGCCTTGAGCAAGCCGAGGCAGAGCACCGGGATGACGAAGATCGAGAGCAGCAGCGAGGAGAGGAGCGCGAGCGCCACGGTGAACGCCAGCGGCGAGAACATCTTCCCCTCGAAGCCCTGCAGCGTGACGATCGGCACGAAGGTGAGGGCGATGATGAGCTCGCCCAGGATGCTCGGCTTCCTGACCTCCATGGCCGCGGCGAGCACCGTCGCCATGCGGCCGTTCCAGCCGCCGTTCGCCCCCGCCTGGCCGAGCCGCCGCTGCACGTTCTCGACCTGGATGATCGTCGCGTCGATGATCATGCCGATCGAGATCGCCAGTCCCCCGAGCGACATCAGGTTGGCGCCAATCCCGGCCACCTTCAGGACGATGAACGTCAGCAGGATGGAGAGCGGCAGCGCCACGATGACGACGAACGCGCCGCGCGCACTGCGAAGCAGCACCAGCAGCACGAGCACCACGAGTACCGCGCCCTCGCCGAGCGCCTTGAGCACCGTCCGCGTCGACGCCTCGACGATCGGCGACCGGCGGTAGAACGGCACGATCTTCAGGTTGTCGGGCAGCACGTGCCCGTCGTTGAGGTCGCGGACCCTGGCCTCGACGGCTTCGACGACGTCCCGGCTGTTCTCGCCGCGCAGCATGAGGACGATGCCGCCGACGGCCTCGCCCCGGCCGTCCTTGAGCGCCGCGCCCTGCCGGACGGCGTGCCCGACACGAACGTCGGCGACGTTGGCGATCGTGATCGGCGTGCCCCCGACCGAGGTCAGCACGATCGACCGGATGTCGGCGTCGGAGCGGATCAGGCCGACGCCGCGAATGATGTACTCCTCGGACCCGCGCGTCACCACGCTGCCGCCGACGTTGGCGTTGTTCCGGCGGACCGCTTCGCGGACCTTCTCGACCGACAGGCCGTATTCCAGCAGCCGATCCGGATCGACCTGGACCTCGAACTGCTGGATGTAGCCGCCAAAGGAGTTGATCTCGGTGACGCCCGGAATCCCCTTGAGCAGCGGCGACACCACCCAGTCCTGGATGCTCCGCAGCCGGGTCAGCCGCTGGGCCTCGTCCCGGGCCGCGCCGGCGCTATCCTTGTCGAAGGCGGGCTCGAGCGTGTACTGGTAGATCTCGCCCATGGCCGTGGCGATCGGCCCCATCTCGGTCTCCACGCCGTCGGGCATCTTCCGGCTCGCCTCGCCGAGCCGCTCGAAGACCTGCTGCCGCGCGAAGTAGATGTTCACATCGTCACGGAAGACGAGCGTGACGACCGAGATCCCGTACTTGGTCGCCGACCGCATCGTCACCAGTCCCGGGAGGCCACGCATGACCGATTCGACCGGATAGGTGACGGCCCGCTCGATCTCGAGCGGCGAGAGGCCCGGCGCGGTGCTCACGACCTCGACCTGGATGTTGGTGACGTCGGGAAAGGCGTCGATCGGGATGGTGGCCACCGACCAGGCGCCGAGCGCGACGATGAGCACGAGGCCGACGCCCACCAGCAGCCGATTGCGCAGCGAAAGCGCCATCAATCGTTCGAGCATGGGCGGCCTCTACTCCCCGGCGAACGAGCTCTTGAGCAGCTCGGCCTTGAGGGTGAACGCGCCGGCCGTGACGATGACCTCGCGGCCGTCGAGCCCGCCGACGATGGCCCGGTGGGTGCCCACGCGCTCGCCGATCACCACCGGCTTGACCGTGAACCCGCCGTCGGGCGCCAGGACGAAGACGGCCGGTTCCCCCTCGATCGTCTGGATGGCGTCCTCCGGCACGCCGAGTGCCTCCCGCGGCTTGCCGTGCGAGTCGAGCGCGCCGCGCACGAACATGTTCGGCTTGAGCATCAAGCCGGGATTCGAGAGTTCCACCCGCACCTTGATCGTCCTGAGCTTCTCGTCGACCACGTCGCCGACCCGGGTCACGCGCCCGACGAACTGGCGGTCCCCGTACACCTCGCTCGTGACCACCACCCGGCTTCCGGCGGCGACGCCGGGCAGGTCGGCCTCCCTCGCGTCGAGCAGCGCCCAGACGGTAGTGAGGTCCGACATCATGAACAGCAGTTTGTCCGGCTGCACGTGCTCGCCGATGACGACGTCGCGCGTGATGATGCGGCCGTCGATGGGCGCGCGCAGCGTGAGCGTCGGATCGACGAGGTCCGACATATCGCGCCTCGGCTCTCTGGCCTTCTGGAGCAGCAGGTCGACCTGCGGGTGATCCCAGCCGAAGGAATGGAGCTGGGATTCGGCCAGGCCGTACTCGGTCGTGGTAGCGTCGAACTCCGCCTGCCGGCGCGAGACCTCTTTCTGCTGAATCGCCTCGTCCTTGAGCAGCGCCCTGGCGCGCTCGAGCTCGCGGCCGGCGAGCGCGCGGCGGGCGGCCGCCTGGAGGAACACCTGCTGCGCTTGGGCGAGGGCCGGCGAGTGGATCACCACCAGGACCTGTCCCTTGCGGACGTCGTCGCCGAGGTCCGCGCCGACCATGGTCACGCGCCCTTCGAGCAGCGAGGTGATCTGGGCTGTGCGTTGCTGGTTGGGGGCGATGACCCCCGGCAACGCGATCGCCCCGGTCAGGACCAGGTGCGACACCGGGCCGGTCGCGAGCCCCCAGCGCTTCTGCAGCTCCGGCAACACGCGGATCTCCCGCGCCGAGCCGCGCGCGGCGGCCGCCGGCGCCGCCTCGGTGGAGGCGGGCTTCTCGCTGCCGGTGCCGCACGCGGCGAGCAGGATCAGGGACACGAGACAGGCGGACAGGCGGGTCATGGACGTGATCCTCGAGAGGTGACGCCGACGGCGGCGTCGAGTTCGCACAGGCTCAGTCGGTAGTCGAACAGGGCGCGGCCGTAGCTGCGCTGCACTTCGCGGTACGCCCGCTGCGCGTCGAGATAGTCGAGCAGCTGGATCTCGCCGGCCTTGTAGGCCGCGAGGACAGCGTCTCGCGCCTCGCGAGCCTTCTGGAGGTAGTCGCGCTCGATGGCGGCCACGCGCTTGCGGCTGACGTCGACGAGGTTGACGGCCTGCTGTACGTCGAGCGAGACGGCGACCTCGACCGCCTTCGTCTGGCTGGCGGCCTGCCGCCGATCCGCCTCGGCGCGCGCGATGCCCGGCGCGTTCCGGTCGAAGAGCGGCAGCGGAAGCGAGAATCCGAAGATGGCGCCGCTTGTCCCGAAGTCGCGCTTGTAGCCGCCGGTGACCGTCAGGTTCGGCGTGACGAGCGCGTGCTGCAGGCCAAGCACGGCGGCGGCTCGTTCCTGGTCCTTGCGCGCGGCCGCCACGTCGGGGCGGCCGGCGAGCGCCTGGCCCGTCAGCGCGGCCACGTCGCCTCGCCACCCACTGAGCAGGCCGCGATCCGCCGCCGACATCTCGAGCGTCTCGGTCGGGTCGATCGGCAGGTCGAGCCGCGGCGCTCCGATGAGCGCCAGCAGCGCCGCGCGGGAGTTGCGGATCCCCAGGTCGGCCTGCAGGGCGTCGTCGCTGAACTTCAGGCGCTCGACCTCGAGCCGCCGCAGTTCGCCGCCCGATACCTCGCCCTGCTGGTAGCGGGAGCGGTTGACCGCGACCACCTGGTCGATCTCGGCGAGGGAGTCCTTCGCCAGGCCGGCCTCGAAGCGCGCGAGCACGAGCTGGCAGTAGGCGTGCTCGACGCTGAGCCGAAGCTGGCGGACCTGGTCGTCGAGCGTCGAACGGGTGCGGCCCGTCGTCGCGTCGGCGGCCGTGGCCCTCAGGCGCCGCTTGCCGCCAAGCTCGAACTCCTGGCCGACCTGGAACGAGAGTTCCTGCTGGTCGAAGAACGAGGGGCCGCCCGCCGAGCCGTGATAGCCCTCGGAGAGCAGGCCGGCGACCGGGTTCAGCCAGCGGCGCGCCGAGGCCGCGTCGGCCTCGGCCAGGACCACTTGCTGACGGGCTGCCTCGAGCGCGGGATTGCGCGCTTCGGCCAGACGCAGCGCGTCGGCGAGCGACAGCCGGGACGGAATGTCCGCGGTCTGGGCTGAGGCCGGGCCGGCCGCGAGGCAGCCCGCCAGGCACACGAACGGGAGGAAGATCTTGCGCATGATGAGTCCGCAGTGGAACAGAGTGAGCGTGAGGGATTCAGGAGTCGGGATTCAGGATTCAGCACACTGGCCGAATCCCGAATCCTCATTCCCGAATCCTGGAGAGAACGCGCCTAGGCGTGAGGCGGATGGTCGAGCCGCGAGGGAATCGAGAAGGGGAGCGCGGGGTGTTCGACGAGGACCATCGAGACGAACGAGTAGCCCACGGGCAACTCGAAGCGCACCTGGACCTCGATGCAGTGGCAGCAGCAGAAGCAGTCGTCGGGCCCGTCAAAGGCCGCCGCATCCGGCAACGCTTCCCCGGGGCGGCCCATCGCCGTCCGGGTCCCAGGCGCCGGCGACGACCACGGCACGATCGGCTCGCGGTCATGCGAGCAGACGCCGTGGCCGCACAGATCGGCCGTCGTCCACGTGAGCAGGAGGATCGCGAACAGGCGGGCGACGAGGCGGAAACGACTGGAACGGAAGATCACAGGGTTCGGCGGTAAAATCCGACGCGTGGATGCTAGCCCACGGCAGGGCAGGCGCGCAAGCGAAGTCGGCTATACTCGTTCGTGTTGCTTCAGCCTCCCGTTCAGATGCGCATCGGCGTCTCTGCCGCGGTCGTCGTGGCCGGGCTGGCCGCGGCCCTCGCCGTCGTCGACGGCGCCACACTCGCCGGATCGTCCCCGGGCCTTCCGCCGCAGGCCGTCTCCTCGACCCAGGCCGCCATCGACGGCACGCTGCCCGTCGTCGCGGAATATAGATACCGGCTCACCGGCAAGGTGCGGCTGCTGCTCTTCTGGGTGTCCAAGGACGGCGTCGGCGGGGCTCGCCTCAGGGTCCGGAGCGGCGAGCGCGACGCGTCCGGCCTCGACTTTCTGATCGGGTCGGATCCGAAACGCGCCCCCCGCGGCATCAACCGGTGGGGCTACATCCTCGAGGAAACCCGCGGCGAATCCACCACCGTCGTCGGCCTCATGAAGAAGAGCGACGAGGACACGCTGGACCAGGCGACGTCCAACGTCGCGCGGGAGGCGAAGGGCGGCGTCGTCTTCAAGATGATCCAGGCGACGGTGACGCCGGCCGAGTCGGTCGCCAGGGTGACGACGGCCACGGTGCCCCGTGACTACTCGTATCGCGAGCTGGGCTCGCTGGTGGAGGCGCTCGCGGCGGAGACGTCGCCCCCGAGAGTCCGCACGCTCGCGGCGGCGCCAGGGGGGCGTCCCGGCCTGCTGTCCTCGATCGTTGAGCTGATTCGCGACGCGGGGGACGCGGTCCAGCGCTCGGGCAGGCCGCCGGGCAGGAAGAGCCTGCCCTACGTCTACTACTCGAAGCAGTACGACGTGGCGCGCGTTTCGTCGTCTGTCGAGACGGGAGAGGCCTACGGCGGAGTGACCTACCCCAAGCTGCTGCGCGCCAACTTCGAGGTCCGGGCCCGCGGCGAATCGTGGACCGAGCGCTTCACGATCGTGTCGGGCATCGAGGGGCCGCTGGCCGGCATCCCGGTGTTCGTGCACTACCAGCCGCGCTGGTGGTTCGCCGTCGAGATGGTGATCGACGACAGGGAGAGATTCTAGCCGGCCCGCGGACCACGGGCCGTGGTCTACGGCTGTCCGAGCGCCACCATGAACCGCTGCTTGATAAGAACGCAGTCGAGCGGCGGCTTCGCGATTGGGGCCGATTCCTCCACCTTCACCACGACCACCCACGGGCCGGACGTCTTTCGGATGGCGGCGAGCGCCTCCTGAAGGGACCCCTCGTTGCGCACGGTGGCCGTGCGCGCGATCCCCATCGACTTCGCGGCCGCCTCGAGGTCAGCGCCGCGCGACGTCGGTGTCGGCTGGCCGCCGGTGGTGCCGTACAGGCCGTTGTCGAGCACGAAGACCACGAGATTCGGCGGCGCGCAGTCGCCGATCGTCGCCAGGCTCCCGAGGTTCATCAGCAACGACCCGTCGCCGTCGAGCGCGACGACCATCCGATCGGGCCGTGCCAGCGCCAGTCCCAGCGCGATGGAACTGGTGAGCCCCATGCTGCCCCAGGTGTAGAAATTCAGATCGCGGTCGCCGGCGGCGAAGAGGTCGTACGCCGGGTGGCCGAGGCTCACGACAACCGGTTCGTCGGTCAGCCACCTTCGCACGAGCCCGATTGCCTCGAAGCGCGTCATGCGACACCTCCCCGGACCGGCACCGTCAGGCGGCGGGGCAGCAGGCACGCGGCCGGCAGTCGCGTCCCGAAGGCGAGGCTCGCGAGGGCCAGCACCTTGCCCTCCGCCTCCTCGTCGCGCTCCACGGTCAGGTGCTGGACGCCGAAGGCGTCGAGCACCGGCGCGACCGCCCGCCCCATCGGCACCTGCGCCGAGTTCCACTCGCCCGGATCCCCGCGCATGCTGACGACGAGCATCACAGGGACCTGGTAGGGGATGAGCAGCGAGCCGATCGCGTTCAGCGTGTTGCCGACGCCGCTCGACTGCATGAGTACCGCCGGCCTGGCGCCGCCCAGATAGAGGCCCGCCGCGATGCCGAGCGCCTCCTCCTCGCGCATGGCCAGCAGCGTTCGGACCTCGGTGTGGTGGCGTAGCAGGGCGGCCAGGATGTGCGACAGGGGGTTGTCGGGCACGTAAACGATATCGCGGCAGCCGGCGGCCCACAGGCCGGCGGCGACGCCCGTCGCCCATCGCGGAATGACGGCATCGGCTGAGGGGTTGGCCGCAGTTTGGGACCTCGGGTCGGTCATCGGGATACGCCTCGTCGAAACGGGGAGACAGGGTATCACGGTTGCCGGCCGCCAGCTCGTCCCTTTGCGGTAGGATGTGCCGATGCGCGCACACCTCCTCGCACCGTCGAAGTGGCTGACGTTATTGATCTTCGTCGCGGCGCTCGGCCTGGCCGGGTCCGCGACCGCGCCGGCGCCGCCCGATTCGTACGATGTCGTCATCACCGGCGGCCGCATCGTGGACGGCACCGGGGCCCCGTGGTTCGCTGCCGACGTCGGGATCCGCGGCGACCGAATCGTGGCCATCGGCAACCTGAAGGCGGCGGTCGCAAAGACGAAGGTCGACGCGACGGGGCTCGTCGTCGCCCCCGGCTTCATCGACCTGCTCGGCCAGTCCGAGTTCAACGTGCTCGTCGACAACCGCGCGGCCAGCAAGATCACGCAGGGCGTGACGACGGAGGTGACCGGCGAAGGGACGTCGATCGCGCCGATGAACGACCGTCTCTTCGGCGACATGGCCGACGCCTACAAGCACTTCGGCGTGACGATGGACTGGCGCTCGCTCGGCGACTACTTCAAGCGCCTCGACGAGCGGGCGCACCCGGCGATCAATCTCGCGACCTTCGTCGGCGCGGGCGGCCTGCGCACCTACGTGATCGGCAAGGACGATCGGCCGGCGACTCCCGCCGAGCTCTCGCGGATGCAGGGCCTGGTCGCGGCCGCGATGGAGGACGGCGCCCTGGGCGTCAGCTCGTCGCTCCAGTACATGCCCGACCGGTTCGCCTCCACCGACGAACTGGTCGCCCTCGCCAGCGTGGCCGCCCATTACGGCGGCGTCTACTTCACGCACATCCGGTCCGAGACGGGGCAGATCACGTCGGCGCTCGACGAGGTGTTCGCGATCGCCGAGCGGGCGAAGATTCCTGCCGAGATCTGGCACCTCAAGACCGCCTACAAGCCCAACTGGGGACGGATGCCCGAGGTGCTCGCGCGCATCGAGGCGGCGCGGGCCCGGGGGCTCGACATCACCGCGAACCAGTATCCCTACACACGGGCGGCCAACGGGCTCGACGCCTGCCTGCCGTTGTGGGCGAGGGAAGGGGGGACCGAGCGGATGCTCGCCCGGCTGCGCACCCCCGCCGACCGCGAGCGGATCAAGCGCGAGATGGACGACCCGGCGTCGCCCGGCTGGGAGAACCAGTGGTACGGGTCCGGTGGAGGTGACGGCATCCTGCTCTCCGCGGTGCTCGACCCGGCCCTCCGGAAGTACGAGGGGATGACGCTCACGGCGATCGGCAAGCAGATGGGCAAGGACCCGCGCGACGCCGTCATGGACCTCGTCATCGCCGACCGGGGCAACAGCGAGGTCGTGACCTCGATCATGCGCGAGGACGACGTGGTGGCGGCCCTGAAGAACCCGCTGGTCAGCATCTGCACCGATTCGGGAGCCAAAGCCGAGGACGGTCCCCTCTCGGAGTCGAAGACGCATCCCCGCGCGTTCGGCACCTTCCCGCGCATCCTCGGCCACTTCGTGCGCGACGAGAAGGCGCTGCGCCTCGAGGAGGCGATCCGCAAGATGACCTCGCAGCCGGCGACGCGCGTGCACCTCCAGGACCGGGGAATCCTGCGGCCCGGCATGGCCGCCGACGTCACCGTGTTCGACCCGGCGACGATTCGCGACGTGGCGACGTTCGAGAACCCGATGCATTACTCGGTTGGCGTGCGGTACGTGCTCGTGAACGGGCACGCGGTGGTGTGGGAGGGGAAGATGACGAGCGAGCGCCCGGGCCGGGCGCTGAAGGGACCGGGGATGAGGCGGTAGCCAGAAGCCGCCGGCGCCACAATCTGTTTCGCGGTTTTGGGCCGGTTATGCTAGCCTTCACCGTTCAATTGACGAGTTGTAGGCTTTCGTCCCGGCAATTAAGCCCCTCTAGCGGAGGAATTGCACCGATGGCTCGATTTCTAGGAGTTTGTCTGGTTGGCCTGGCGGTGGTCCTCGCGGCCGCCTCCCCGGCATCGGCCCAGGGCTTCGGCGTCTACGAGCAGGGCGCCTGCATGATGGGGCGAGCCGGCGCCGGCGTCGCCGCCCCGTGCCAGGACGGGTCCGGCGTTTTCTTCAACCCGGCGTCGCTTTCCTTCTCGCAGGTGACGCTGACCGTCGGTGCCGCGGTCATTCACCCGGGTGGTCAGTTCACCGATACGTCCGGCGGCGCGCTGAACGGGACCGTCAGCAAGCTGAACGACAAGTGGTACCCGGTGCCGAACCTTTACGCGTCCGTGCCGTTCAAGAAGCACTTCGCGTTCGGCATCGGCGTGTTCGCCCCTTACGGCCTGACGACCGACTGGCCGACGACCTCGGAAGGGCGCTACCTGGGCTACAAGAGCCTGGTGCAGGGCATCTACGTCCAGCCGACGCTGGCCATCAAGTTCAACGACCGGGTGTCGGTCGGCGTGGGCGTTGACCTCACCTATTTGAAGGTCGAGTTGCGGCAGAGAGTGGACCTGTCGGTGCAGGCGGTGACCGGCACGCCGTACACCTTCGCGCAGATCGGCGTGCCCGCCGGCACCGACTTCGCCGACGTGCAACTGAGTGGGAACGCCTGGAATGAGGGCTTCCATGTCGGCATGCAGGCGAAGGTGACCGACAAGGTGTCGTTCGGCGCACGGTTCCTGTCCGGGCAGATGGTGAACGTCACTCGGGGCACCATTCGGACCACCCAGATCCTGACCGGCCTCCACCTGCCGCCCACGCTCGGCGGCGGAGCCATTGACACGGCCGTCGCTCCGCAGTTCGCCTCCGGCCAGAAGTTGAGCAACCAGGATGCGAAGACCTCGATTCCGCTGCCCGCGCAGTTCGTCGCGGGCCTGGCATTCCAGGCGACGTCCGCGGTGAAGCTCTTCACCGACTTCCAGTTCACCAACTGGGAGGCGTTCTCGGTGCTGCCGATCACCGGCCAGTACTTGCAGTCGACGCTGGTGGAGTCGTACGGCAACGTCGCCGGTCTCCGTGTGGGCACCGAGATCAGCGCGGGGAAGAAGGCGGTCATCCGCGGCGGCATCAACGTGCACGGCGCGGCCGCCCCGAACCAGACGGTGACGCCGAATCTGCCGGAGGGCAGCCGGTACGAGCTCAACGCCGGACTCGGGTATGAGCTGACCAAGCGGCTCCGCGTCGACGCGGCTTACATGTATCTCGCTCAGCCCGACCGGGCGGGCCGCACCACGCCCGCCACGAACAACGGCGTGTTCGCCTTCCACGCCAACCTGTTCAGCGCGTCGGTGTCGGTGCTCTTCTAGAGCCGGGCGCGGACTCGCAGGCGCGGTCCCCTCGATCCTCTCTGCGCACTCGGGCCGGGTCCGGACGTGTCCGGGCCCCGGCTCTTCGTCCCTCCGGAGCCTCACATGGACCATTCCTCGCCGTTCCGTTCGGTGCTCGCCGAAGGCCTGCCGAAGCCGGTCGGACCGTATTCTCCCGCCACCATTTTCGAGCGGCTCGTTTTCGTCTCCGGGCAGGGCGCGATCGACCCCGCGACGGGGCAACTCGCCGGCCTCGACGTCGAGACGCAGACCGAGCAGGTGTTCAGGAACCTCGAGGCGATCCTGAAGGCGGCCGGCACGGACCTCTCCCACGTCCTGCGCTGCGGCGTGTTTCTGATCGACATGCGCGAATTCGCGGCGATGAACGCGGTCTACGCGCGCGTGTTCGGCGACCACCGGCCGGCGCGGACCACCGTCGCGGTCTCTTCGCTGCCGCATGCGGGCCTCCGCGTGGAAATCGACGCCGTGGCGTGGCTGCCCGGTGTCTAACCTTCAGGGCGGCGCAGGTGAATCCGGCCACGGCACTGAGGCACGAGGAACGGTGATCCGATGCTGGAAGCGAAGAATCTCACGAAGCTCTATTCCGGGATTCCCGCCGTCAAGGACGTCAGCTTCAGCGTGAAGCCCGGCGAGATCCTGGGTTACCTGGGGCCGAACGGGTCGGGCAAGACGACGACGGTCAGCATGGTCGTCGGCCTCCTCGACCCGACCGCCGGGCAGGTGCTGTTCGAGGGTCGCGACGTCCAGGACGACCTCGTCGGGTTCAGGCGCCGCGTCGGCTACGTCCCGGAGGAGCCCCACCTCTATCCCTTCCTCTCCGGGCGCGAATACCTTCAGCTCGTCGGTCGCCTGCGGGAGATTGCCGCCCCGACGCTCGAACGGCGCATCGAGGGCCTCCTCGACCTCTTCGGCCTCGGCCGCGACGCCGACCAGTCGATCGGGTCGTACTCCAAGGGGATGCGCCAGAAAGTCCTGATATCGGCGGCGCTCATCCATGAC
>PMKG01000470.1 GCA_003157675.1 Acidobacteriota bacterium | reverse complement strand
GATCTTGCCGATGTCGTGCATCAGGCCCGCCACGCCGAACTCGCGCAGCAGCGGACCGTCGATGCCGAGCCCCTGCGCCTGCACCATGGTGAGAATGGCGACGTTCACCATGTGCGTGAACGTGTAGTCGTCCGAGCTTCGGATGGCTGTCAGCGCGATCAGCGCCTCGCGGTTCTGGCTCATCACGTGCGCCAGCTCGTTGACGACGCCGCTCGCTACCGCGGAGTCGGTCGTGCCCTCCTGCCATGTCCGGTTCCACACTGTCCGCATCGTCGATGTCGCCTGCTGATGGAGCGTGCGGACCATGGCCATGTCGGCCGGGCGGGCCGCGGCGCGCTTGTCGGTATGGAGGACGCCGACGCGCACGTGCGGCAGGTCGAGCGCCGTGACCTCCTCGGCGGCGCCGGCGCGCAGGCACCGGCAGAGGGCGTCGATCGCGGTCAGCAGTTCGGCGGCGGTCACGCCCTGCTCGAACGAGATCCGCTCGATGCCCCGCGCCTTCAGCCGGTCGAACAGGTCACCGAGCGCCGCGGCGCCCCGCGGCATCGGCTGGTCGCCGACGATGACCTCGTCGGCGAGCAGGCCGATCGAGAGCTGTGGCGTCCCGGACAGCAGCTCGAGCAGCGCCTCGCTGAAGGCGGCCGTGTTGCGCATCACCAGCGGATGCCCGGCCGCGTATAGCTGCGAGCCCCGCAGCGCGGCGCCGAAGCGCCGAAGCAGTTCGTCGACGAGCGGCTGGCGGCGGGAGAGTTGCTGGATCATGCGTGCCTCAGGTGCAGTCGCGCGACGGCGCGGACGCCGAAGGATCCAGTCGCCGCGGCCTTCTGCAGCGCTTCGCGGGCGCTCGGCAGCGGGATCTGGCCGAGCGCCGCGGCGGCCGCGGCCCTGACCTCGTGCGTGCGGAGCGGCGCCCACCATCGGCCCCGGTGCAGCACGTCCTCGAGGGCGTCGACGGCGTCCTGTCCGCCGAGCGCGCCGAGCCGCCCGAGCGCCTGCAGGTACACCGGCTTCAGGTCGCCCCGGCACTCGAGGTGCTGCACCAGGTGGCAGAGCAGCTGCACGGCCCGGTGGTCGCGCGTCGTGACCAGTTCTCCGATCATCGACATCCGCCCGGGGTGGTCGGGGTCGAAGAGGATGGCGCACAGCGCGTCGAACGACTCGTCGATGCCGAGGCCGATGATCGCCCGCGCTGCGTCGCGCCGCACCTGAACATCCACGTCAGCAGCCAGCCGCGCCAGGTCGGGAGCCGAATCGGGCCCGCCGCGCATGCGCAGCAGTTGCACCGCGGTCTGCCGGACGCCCGCGTTGGGTGACTCCACGAGCTGCTGGACCGATTCGCGGCCGTGTTCGCCGAACGCCATCATCACGTCGGCCAGCCGCCGGCGGGCGCGCGGCCGGTCCTCGACAGAGAGGATCTCCGCCAGCCGGGGCACCAGCGACGGGCCGATGGCCGTGCACAGCGCCTTGACCTGTTCGAATTCGGCGTCGCGAGCCGCCTGGAGGTGGGAAGCCACGCGGGACATGAACGGCCCGCGGGCCAGTTCCACGAGCGCCTCGCCGATGTCGTCGTCGGCGCCCGCGGCCCTGAGCGATCTGCTCCCGACCGCCGCGGCGTCGACCAGCTGTCGCGCGCCGTCGAAGTCCCCGAGGTCGACCATGTCCCCCACCTGGGCCATCACGAGATCGAGCGCGTCGCGCCGCCGCTCGGGCACGCGCTGCACGGCGAGCAGGTCGGTCAGCATCTTCAGATCGAGGTCACGCACGGACACGTCGCTCACCGTCCTCAGCCATCCGATCACCCGATCGGGCGGGTCGTCGGAGCCCTGCGTCAGGTCTGTGGCGCGGTGACGGGCCGTCGTCAGCTCCTGGTCGTACGAGGCGGGCACGTAGGCGGTGTCGCTGTAGGTGGTCAGCATGTCGGCCACCTGCGACCAGAGCGAGTCGAAGCTCGAGGCCTCACAGACCTGCGTGCGGGCCAGTTCCTCGTGCAGCAGCGGCGCCACCGACCTTCGGCGGGCCGGGTCCGGGGCCAACAGGCGAACGGCCTCCGCCAGGCGGGCGGAGGCGTGGCGCTCGTGGGCGACCGAGCGGGAGATGAAGCGCGCGCTCGTCCGATCGTCGATGCGGCCGGTCAGCTCTGCGACGAGCGGAGCGTGTTCGGACCCTGCGGCGCCGCCAGTGCCGACCAGTTCGAGCATGAATTCGGGGGACAGCCGGGCGAAGCCAGCCGCCACGACGTCGAGCGCGCCGTCGAAGTCTGCCGGGGTTTCCCGCTTCACGTAATCGAGGACCTGCTGAATAGTGCCGAGCAGCGTGCCGCTCAGCTCCTGCGTGGTCCGGTTCCCGGACTGCCCCTCGATCCGCTCGAAGAACTGCGCCAGGCGGGCCGGGTCGTGCGCGATCTCGCTCAGCAGGTGGAGCGTTTCCTCGTCGAGGTCGGGCAGGTGCTCCTCGAGGCACCGCGTGACGACCGCGGCCCAGGCGGCGGTCGCGTCGGCCTTGTCGGCGGCCGAATCCGCCGAAGCCGGGTCGAGCAGGCTCCGCGACCCGGCTCCGTCCGAGTCGAACAGGCTCGCGTAGTCGATTTCAGTCACGCTGACGCCAATCGCGCCGGCCGTCGTGAGCAAGCGGGAGAGGCCGCCGCGAAGGCGGATTCTGTCGGGGTCCTGGCCGAGCAGCTCGACCAGCGTCCGCCAGGTCGAGGGAGGCGTGTCGCGCTGGACGGTGATCTCGCCGACCCGATGGGCGTGGAGGATCGCCGCCATGTCGGCGACCGCCAGCTCTTTGCGCTCGAGCACGCGACCGTCGAGGAGCAGGTTGTCCGGGATGACGAGCATCGTGAGCGGCCCGGCTTCGGTGGCCGTGCGGGCGGCGTCGGTGAGCCGGTCGAGGGCCTCGGAGACCACCGGATGCTCGGGCGAGTACAACCCGGCCGCCCGCGCCGCGCCCTTGCAGGCGCGCGCGAACGCCGTCAGCCGGACGGCGACGTCGGAGGGCAGCGGGTCGAGCTGAACGTCGGACATGGCAACCACAAGCCGCATTCAGGTTATCGGACGGAAATGGGGGGCGGGACAGCGGTCGGGGCGAGCGGCTGAGGCCAAAAGGCTCAGGGCTCGAGACTCAAGGCTCAGGGCGGTCTACGGTATACTTCGACCTTATGCGCGCGACCGACATCATCCGGGCCAAGCGCGACGGGCTGGCCCTCAGCCGCGAGGCGGTCGAGTTCTTCGTGTCCGGCGTCACCGACGGGTCCTTGCCTGACTACCAGGCCTCGGCGCTGCTGATGGCCATCGTCTTGCGGGGGATGACGGCGGAGGAGACCGCCTGGCTGACGGGCGCCATGGTGCGCTCCGGGATCACGGTCGACCTTTCGTCCATTCCCGGCGTGAAGGTGGACAAGCACAGCACCGGGGGGGTCGGCGACAAGACGTCGCTCGTGCTGGCGCCGCTCGCGGCCGTCTGCGGGGTCAAGGTGCCGATGATGTCGGGGCGCGGCCTGGGGCACACCGGCGGCACGCTCGACAAGCTGCAGTCGATCGCCGGTTTCCGCGTCGATCTCTCGCTCGACGAGCTGAAGGTGGCGCTCGAGAAGACCGGCGTGGCGATGCTCGGCCAGACGTCCCTGATCGCGCCGGCCGACAAGAAGCTCTACGCGCTGCGCGACGTCACCGCCACCGTGGACTGCATCCCGCTCATCGCCAGCTCCATCATGTCCAAGAAGCTCGCCGAGGGCATCGACGCGCTCGTGCTGGACGTCAAGGTCGGCTCCGGCGCCTTCATGAAGACCCTCGAGACCGGGCGCCAGCTCGCCCGGACCATGGTCGACATCGGCCGCGAGATGGGCAAGAAGGTGGTAGCGCTCCTGACCGACATGGAGCAGCCGCTCGGCCGCGCCGTCGGCAACGCGCTCGAGGTCGCC
>PMKG01000027.1 GCA_003157675.1 Acidobacteriota bacterium | reverse complement strand
CTCGAAGATCATGATGACCGAGGTCATCGGCGCCCGGACGATACCGGCAAACGCGGTGCCCATCCCGACCAGCGCGTAGGCTCCCGCGCTTCCCGTGATGTCAGGAAACGCGGCGTGGGCCAGGCTCCCGATGGTGCCGCCGAGCATCGCGCCTATAAACAGGCTGGGGCCGAAGATGCCTCCCGCATTACCCGACGCATAACAGGTCGCCGTGGCGAAGAGCTTCAGGCCCAGCAGGAGCGCCATCAAACCCAACACCATCTTCCCGTTGAGGGCCTCGCCGACATGCGCGTACCCCACGCCGAGCACGTCCGGGACGAACCAGCCAAGAAGGCCGACGGCCAGGCCGCCGACCACCGGGTGCCACCACTGGGTTGACTTCGGGAGGGCCAGGAATCCACGCCGCATGCCCAAGAGGAGTTTCACGAACGCGACCGAGACGAGGCCCCCCGCGATGCCGAGGACCACGTACACCGCCAGTTCCAGCGGATGGACCAGTTGATAGGCCGGAACGTGAAAGAGCGGCTCATCGCCGAGCAACAGATGCAGGACGGCCCACGACGTGGCGGAGCTGATGACGATTGACCCCAGGACGGGCGCGTGCAGGTCGCCGAGGATCTCCTCCAGCGTGAACAATACGGCCGCGATCGGCGTGTTGAAAGCCGCGGCCAGTGCTGCCGCCGCGCCAATGGGAACCAGGGCCTGGATGCGGCGAGGGCCAAGGCCAAGACGTCGGCCGAGCACCGAGGCGATGCCGGCGCCGACTTGCACGGTCGGTCCCTCCCGACCGAGCGCGATCCCGCTCGCCAGAGACACAGCGGAGCAACCGAACTTCCCGAGAATCGTGCTCAGCCTGATGTATCCGGCATGGAGGAACAGCGCGGTCTTGGTTTGCGGGATCCCGCTGCCGCGCGCGTTCGGGAAGAAACGAGCCAGCAGCCAGCCGCTGACGAGCGCTCCCGCCGTCGGAATCGCGAGCCGGTGCCACGCGGGCCCCTCGGCCGGATAGAGCCGCGCGCCGAGCCGCTCGGTCAGGACGATGAACGCCACGACGACGAGGCCGACCACCGCCCCGATCAGGAGCGTCAGGACCAGGAGCAGCTTGTCCTCGTGCCGTTGGAGGCGCTCGGCTTCCGTCAACCTTCGAAGGCGGGATGCCCACACCCCCCGGGGGGCGGCCTGCTGGTTGTCCATACGCGTCACACGTCCACGTGTCACGGAGTTTACCACGGGAGATCTTCCTCGAGCGTAGCATTCCACTCAGTGTGACCTCAACCCGTTTGACCTCAAATCATATTGTGCTAGAGTACTCATGGTTGAAGGATTCACGCCGTTCCCGTTGCCTCGAGGAGGGCAACCGCTATGCGTCACTCGCGTTACCTTGTCGGTCTTGGCTTCCTGATTGTCGCGGTCAGCATTGCGGCCTGCCACCACCGCAGTCCCGCCGTCACTCCCCCGCCGCCACCGCCCGCTCCGGCGCCCGTCGTTGCACCGCCGCCGCCGCCGCCACCGCCGCCGCCCGCTCCGGCCCCGACTCCCGTCACGAGGCCTCTGACCGAGGACGAGATCTTCGCCCGCGAATCACTCGACCAGTTGAACAGCGCGCGACCGCTGGGCGACGCGTTCTTCGACTACGACCGCGCGGACATCAGGCCGGACGCGCAGGCCGCGCTGGCTAAGGACGCCGAGTGGCTCCGGCGCTGGGGCACGACCACGATCACCGTGTCGGGCCACTGCGACGAGCGAGGCACCGCGGAGTACAATCTGGCGCTCGGGGAGCGGCGCGCCACGGCCGTCAAGGACTACCTCGTCTCGCTGGGAGTTCCGGCCGACAGGATCACGACGTTGAGCTACGGCAAGGAGCGGCCCTTCTGCACCGAGAGCGGCGAGAGTTGCTGGTCCCAGAACCGAAGGGGACATTTCCTGATTACCGCCAAGTAGCCAGACACGTCGTGTTCGGCGCGCGCAATCGGCGATGTCCGAATTGCTGAGGAGGCCGCATCGTGCGACGACAATCGGGTCGGGACCGGCACGGGGCGACCGCACGGGGCGACGAGACGCCGTTGCCCGGTGAGGTCCTCGAGTTCATGCGATTGATCTGGGGCATCAGCCACGGCCTCCAGTCGACGTCGAAGAGGATGGAGACCCAATTGGGGATCACCGGACCGCAGCGCCTGGCGGTCCGGATCGTCGGCCAATACCCCGGGGTGTCGGCAGGTGAACTCGCCGAGATCCTGCAACTCCATCCCAGCACCCTGACAGGGGTCCTTCGTCGGCTCGAGGACCGGGGAGTACTGGAACGCAAGAGGGGTGAACGCGACCGGCGTCAGGCGCACCTTCGCCTGACGCCGGCGGGCCGCGCGATCGACCGCCGCCACGCCGGAACGGTCGAGGCCGTCGTGCGGGGCGTACTCTCCGACCTCAGACCGGAGAAGATCAAAGCCGCATCCGACGTCCTGCACGCGTTGGAGACCGCCCTGAACAAGGTCCATCCCGGGGACATGGGTAAGAGTTCATTCCGGAGACATCGGTAACACCTGCCGACGTCTCGTTCCGGTCCTCCGACCCCTCTCCCCGTCCTCCGACTACTCGTGTCTCAGCGCCTGCGTCGGATTGATCCGCGACGCGCGCCGCGCGGGAATGTACGCGGCCAGGAACGTCACCGCCAGCACGACGGGGATCACGATCAAGAGCGAGACGAAATCCTGCCGGTCGTCTCCCGTCGGGAACGCCGCGGCCAGCAGTCGCCCGGCGCCGAGGCTGGCCACCAGGCCGAGCGCCAGCCCCACCACCGCCAGTATGAAGCCGTGACCGAGGACCATCCGCAGCACGTCCGCCTGGCCGGCACCGATCGCCATGCGAATCCCGATCTCGCGGGTCCGGCGGCTG
>PMKG01000175.1 GCA_003157675.1 Acidobacteriota bacterium | reverse complement strand
CCGGTTCCACATGGGCGACTGGTCGCCGCAGGAGTGCGTCGACTTTCTCGTGGATCGGGTCGGCTTCGAGCGCGAGAACGCCATCGGCGAGGTGCGGCGGTCGTTTCAGGGGGACTACGCCCCGCTCTACCAGGCGGCCTACCTGCTGGGTGGCCTCCAGCTGCGCGGGCTCCGAAAGGAGATCGTCGACTCGGGCGAGATGCGCGAAAAGGCGTTCCACGACGAAATCCTGCGCCAGGGCAGCATGCCCATCACGCTGCTGCGGCTGGTGTTCAGCCGCCAGAAGCTGACGCGCGACATGTCGATCGACTGGAGGTTCTACGGGCAGGCGCCGAAGCAGTAGCGGCGTCTGGCTTCGCCGGCTTTCGGCCTTCGGCGTTTGGCTTTCGGCCGTGTCACGCCGTCACGCCGAGCGGGGGCGACGTCCCGCCGCTTGCGAGTCGCAAGCCACGGGCCGGACTCGGCCGTCAGCCCTCGGCCATCAGCCGTCAGCCGACGTGCCGCGGCCCACCCCGCCTCGGAGACAGCCGCAGAGAAAGCGACGCTGCGGTATAATCCCGCGCATGACATCGCGACCGGGCGCGCGAGGGGTACGGAGGAAGGCGCGGGGCGCCGGGGCTTGTCTGGCCGAGGCCGAGCGCCTGTTCTCCGATTTCCGCGCGCTGACTCCCTTTCGGTTCCGGCCGTTCGCCCGGTCCTTCCCCACCTTCGCCGAATACGAGCGCTGGAGACGTGCGCAAACCAATCCCTGGTACCGATAACCGCGTGCTTCGCGTCTGCCGGCTGCTGAACGGCCACCGGGCGCGGTATCTGCTGGCCGGCGGCGTCGCTGCAAACCTGCACGGGTCGGTGAGGGCGACCAAGGACGTGGACATTCTCGTCCCCCGCGACGAATCGAACATGGCGCGCGTGCTGGAGGCGCTCGGAGACCTGCCCTACGGCGTGGCGCGCGAACTCGATGCCTCCGAGATTGCTCGGCACCCGATCACCATTGTCGGCGACGATCCTCGGGTCGACATCCTGACCGTCGCCTGGACCGTCAGCTTCGAACGAGCCTGGGGGGGGCGGGTCGTCCGCCGAATTCAGGGCACACGCGTTCCCTATCTCGGGCGCGACGATCTCATCGCGTCCAAGCGCACGGGCCGGCCCGCCGACCAGGCGGACATCGACGTGCTGGCTTCCCTGCCGAAGTGATCGCAATGCCGACGCGCGGGCCTCGCCCCGCGCCCCAATTGACGCCGCGCATGACTTCCCGATATACATACCGGCCCATGGTGTCAAGGCGACGCATCGGCGATGGCAGGTTGTTCTTGCGGGCGCACGAACGGTGAGGCGCGAGCCGGGCGCGACCATCAGCCGTCAGCCAGCGTGACGCGGCCGCGCCTTCGACGACGTCGCGACCTTCGCCCGGCCCCCGGCAGACAGGGCGTGCTTCGGCGAACGCGTCATCGACTTGATGAACTCGACGCGGCGAAAGCGCAGCGCCGACCAGTCCTCGTCGATCGCCACCTGGCGGACGGGCTCGAAGCCGGCGGCGCCGAGGGAGGTCCAGCCGGTGTCGCGGTTGAAGTCGCACGTGTCCTTCTTCGACGCGCCCTTCGGGTAGGCCACCCACACCACGGCGTCGCCAGGGGCGGCTCTCGCGAGCAGGCGCGCCGCCGCCTCGACCTCGGCCAGGCGTGTCGCGAAGGCCAGCACGAACTCCGAGGTCGCTCCCGGCTCGACGCGCCTGTGGATGGTGACGCCGGTGAGCTTCTTCATTTCGCCTTCGAACGACGCCGGAGCGTCGAGGACGACGATCTCCCGCTGAGCCTTCAGGTTGAGCTTCTCGAACACCGCGCTTCGCGTCACGCTGTCCTCCCATCGCGGCCGCGATCCAGTTCGGCCAACCGCTCCCGGTGCCGGCGCACGAACCACTCGGCTAGGAGCGAACGATACTCGCGCTGCCACTCGATTGGCAGGAGGAAGAAGTCGCCGGCCACCTGGCCGCGGCAGCGGGCGGCTCCGCACCGGCACGGCCACGCCGTCCCGTTGGCGATGTTGATGTTGTAGTCGATCGTGATCTCGTCGGCGGCCGCGATGTCACGCCGGGCCACGAAATACGACGAGGTCCCCTCGTAGAGCTCCCAGGCATTCGGGTCGCAGCAGTGGTTCACGTGCCGGTCAGGGAATCCGATCAGGACGACCCTCCCGTCCGGGTACGAGCAGTGATCCACCCGCTCGCCGAGATCCGCCCGGAGCGGCGACTCCGGCGTAATCTCCCGGACGACATTGATCTGCCTGATGCGCTCCCCGGCGCGATACGGGCGGGCGGCGAAGATCCCAAGGCCCTCGATGCCGGACGGCTTGACCACAACGTCTGCCATAGGCGCCACCCGTTGCTGTCGTGTCTCCATCTCTGAGTCTCGCGTCAGCTGGCTCGCGACCAGCCTACCGGAACTCGCGGCTGGCGGGTTGCCGCGCCAGCACGTCCTCCACCCAACTCTCGATGCGCTGCCACGTGTCCTCGGCCCGCAACGACTCGTTGTGATGGGCGCCATCGACCAGGATCAGTTCCTTCGGCCCGGCGAGCGCCGCCAGAATCCGACGCGAATGGTCCGGCGGGGTGTCGGCGTCCAGCGCACCATGGATCAGGAGCACGGGAATGCGGATCCGCCGAGCCGCCGCCACCGGGCTCACCTCGTCCGCGCGAAAGTCGCCGCGGGCCTCGGCGATCGAGAAGGCGCGCCGAATCATGGCCTGGGTCAGGAGACGGGGCGCTCGCTCGCGTGCCACGGTACGCAGATCCGAGAAGGACTCCGCGGCAACGACCCCCATCACGCGAGGGTCGTCCGGCGCTTCCTGGAGCGCCACGGCAGCGCCCAGCGACGCGCCCACCAGCACGATCGGACCGGGGCCGACCGCGTCGAGCACATCGTGGAGATCGCGCTTCTCCCAGTAGCCGTACGTACAGATCGTGCCGGTCGATTCTCCTTGTGCCCGGCTGTCGTACGCGACGAGGTCGAGGCCCCTGCTGGTGAATCTGGCGATCGCGCCACGGACGCTGGTACGGTTGTCCGCGACACCGTGCAGGAAGACAATGGTGCCTCGTCTCGGACCATTCGCCTGACACCGCCAGCCCTTCAGCGTCACGCCTTCACCGCCAAATACCGCGTCTTCGCACCCAGTCGGAGGCGGCTCCATGACATGGCGACGCGCCGGGTACAAGAGGCCGCCGGCGGCGACAGACGGCACGACGCTGATGGCAACGACGATGCCGGCCACGACGAGTACGGTTCCCGCTGCCACCAGAGCCCACGTGATGCGCCGTGTCATCGATCTCCTCCAGGCAGCCCTGCCCTTCGACCCTTCGACAAGCTCAGGGTCGCCCCGAGCAGAGTCGAGGGACGACAAGCTCAGGGCACCCCGAGCGGAGTCGAGGGGTGAAGGGCCGCCCTACACCCGGCACGCGCCAGTCACACTGAGGCAGCCCTGAAGGGCCGCCCTACACCCGGTCCTGGCAGTGCTGCCGAGGGTCATCCGCCGGAGCAGGGCCTCGGCCCTGCTCTGGCAGAGCCTGAAGCCGGAAGCCCGAAGCCCGAGGCCCGAACACCGGCCGCCAGCCGGCTAGATCACCGTCCTCATCCACGCCGCCGTGTTGTGGAAGTTCACAATCGCCGTCCCTGGCGGGTTGATCCGGTCGCACGCGGCGCGCTGCTCGTCGGAGAGGCTCATCTCGAGCACCGGCAGCAGGTCCCGCAGATGATCGAGCGTCCGCGGCCCGACGACGGGCGCGGTGATGGCCGGCTGGTCCTTGCACCAGAGCAGCGCGAACTGGCCGGGCGTCAGGCCGTGCGCGCGGGCGAGCGCCACGAACGCCTCCCCGGCTTCGATCCCCCTTGCCGTGACGCGCCGCGAGTAGATGCTGTCGGGCTGTCGCGCGGCGCGTGAGTCCTCCGGCAGCAGCTGGCCCAGGCGGTACCGGCCGGCCAAAACCCCCTGCGCGATCGGTGCCCAGGGCAGCAGCGCCAAATTGTGGCGGAGCGCCAGCGGCACCAGTTCGTTCTCGATGCGCCGGTCGAGGAGGTTGTAGGGCGGCTGTTCGCTGACATAGCGGACGAAGCCGTGCCGCTCGCTCGTTACCAGCGCCTCCATCACCATCCAGGCCGGGTGCGTAGAACATCCGACGTAGCGCACCTTTCCGGCCTTCACGAGGTCGGTCAGCGCGCCGAGCGTCTCGTCGATGGGGATTTCCGGGCTCGGCCGGTGCACCTGGTAGAGGTCGATGTAATCGGTATTCAGCCGGCGCAGCGAGTCGTCGCAGGCGCGCAGGATGTGCAGCCGCGAGTTGCCGCCGTCGTTCGGGCCGGTACCGGTCGGAAAGTGCACCTTGGTGGCGAGCACCACCCGGTCCCGGCGCCCGGAGAGCGCCTTCCCCACCGCCTCCTCGGATCGTCCCCCGTGATAGCTGTCCGAAGTGTCGACGACGTTGATGCCGGCATCGACCGCCGCGGCCACGATGCGGGCGGCATCGTCGTCGGAGGTCGGCCCGCCGAAGTTCAGGGTGCCGAGGCAGAGAGGCGACACCCGGACGCCGGTGCGGCCGAGAATGCGGTATTCCACGGCTTGAGCTTACAGGCTCAGGGCTCAGGGCTCAAGGCTCAGGGCGTGCCGGTCGTGATATCGTCTGGCAGCATTCGCCCATGGAGGATGACAGATGCGACCAATGACTCTTTCCGCGACCGTCGTGGCTTCGGTGCTGGCCGCTTCCCTCTCCGCATCCGCACAGTCGGCGTTCACCGTCGGTGGGGTCACGGCCCAGCCCGGCACCATCGCGTCGGGCGAGGTGCAGGTCCCGGCGCGCGGGACCGATCCCGGCACCGTCATCCCCTTCTCGATCCTGAATGGCGCCAGGCCTGGACCGGTCCTGACGCTGGTCGCCGGCACGCACGGCGCAGAGTACCCGCCGATCCTGGCGCTGCAGCGGTTGCGCGCGTCGATCGACCCGAAGGATCTCGCGGGCACGATCGTGATGGTCCACACGGCCAACATGCCGGCGTTCCTCGGCCGCGCGATCTACTACACGCCCGGCGACCACAAGAACCTCAACCGCGTGTTTCCTGGCCGGGCCGACGGCACCATCTCCGAGCGGATCGCGTTCGCCATCACCCACGAGTTCATCGAGCGGACGCAGTACCTGCTCGACCTGCACTGCGGTGACGCGAACGAATCGCTCCGCCCGTATCTCTACTGGACGACCAACGCGGCGCCGCCGCTCGTCGAAAGCATCCGGCAGCTCGCGGCCGCGTTCGGCATGGACCACGTCATCCTCGACAACGGCCGGCCAACCGACCCGGCTGCATCCGTCTACCTCGAGAACACGGCCATCACCCGCGGCAAGCCGGCGCTCACGATCGAATCGGGCGGCATGGGCCAGACCGACGAGGAGTCGATCGCGCGCATCGAGCGGGGCGTCGCCGGCGTGCTCAAGCACCTGAAGATGCGGACCGTTGGCCCGGACCCCGTCGAGCACATCGTGTTCCTGGGTCACAACCAGGTGATCACCAGCCAGCACACCGGCATCTTCTACCCGCTGATCGAAAAGGGGACCACGGTGGCCGAGGGGACGCTCATCGGCCGCGTCACCGACTTCCACGGGAAGACGGTGGAGGAAGTCCGCGCGCCTTTTGCGGGCGAGATCCTCTACGTCATCGGCACACCGCCGACCAGCAAGGGGGAACCGCTGGGCTTCATCGCAGCCCCGGCGAAGCCGGAGGAGTTCCCCAAGAAATAGCCGAGTAATTGGATCGGGACGAATTTCAATGACTGCCATGCGTTGCAGAAACTGAAATTCGTCCCGATCCAATTGGTCTTCGGCCCTATGTTATGCTTGGCGTGCGGTGCTCATAGAGACGAGCCGCGTCCCGGCCCTTGGGTCAGCCATCCGCCGGCCGTTCGGCGCCGCTGCCCAGGCACGAAAACCGTCCAGGTTCTTCGTCCAGTAATTTCCCGTTCCCAGCCCTCAGCCCCTGGTCTACGGTTCGTCGCCGGGCGTGCACGATCACGACTGCCGCTTCGCTCATCGTGGTGAGGAGTCAACTCAGTGTCCGATTATCGCATTCTCGAACATCCGATCCTGCCTCCCGCCGGGGAGGCCGACGTGCCGTTTACGTGGCAGGGACGACCGATGCTGGCGCGCCAGGGCGAGACAATCGCCTCAGCGCTTTTCGCAAACGGCATCAGGACGTTCGGCCACCATCCCAAGGACGGCGCGCCGCAGGGGATCTTCTGCGCCAACGGCCAGTGCGCCCAGTGCACCGTCGTCGCAGGCGGCCTGCCCGTGAAGTCGTGCATGGCCGTCGTCCGACCCGGCCTCGACGTGCAGCCGCTCGACGGCCTCCCTGTCCTTCCCGACGTCGACGGACAGGTTCGATCGCACCCGATCGAGACGGTAGACGTGGAGTGCCTGATCATCGGCGGCGGCCCGGCCGGCCTGACGGCGGCCATCGAGATGGGCAAGGCGGGCATCCGCGCGCTCATCGTCGATGACAAGCACCGGCTCGGCGGCAAGCTCGTCCTCCAGACGCACAAGTTCTTCGGCTCGATCGAGGCGTGCCACGCCGGCACGCGCGGCATCGACATCGCCACCAAGCTCGAGCGCGAGGTGCGGGAGTTCGAGAACGTCCGCATCTGGCTCAATTCCACGGTGCTCTCGGTCTTCTCCGACCGCCGCGTCGGCGTCCTCCGCGACAACCAGCAGTACTTCATCGTCCGGCCCGACATGCTGCTCGTCACCGCCGGAGCGCGCGAGAAGTCGCTCGTCTTCCCCGGCAACACGCTGCCCGGCGTCTACGGCGCGGGCGCCTTCCAGACGCTGGTCAACCGGGATCTCGTCCGCCCGACCGAGCGGCTGTTCATCGTCGGCGGCGGCAACGTCGGCCTCATCGCCGGCTACCACGCCCTCCAGGCGGCCATCGGCGTCGTGGGGCTGTGCGAGGCGCTGCCCGAGTGCGGCGGCTACAAGGTGCACAAGGACAAGCTGGTGCGCATGGGCGTGCCGGTCTATACGTCGCACACGATCCTGCGGGCCGAGGGGAAGGATGAAGTCGAGTCGGTCACCATCGCCGAGATCGACAGGAAGTGGCGCCCGATTCCCGGCACCCAGAAGCGGTTCGAGTGCGATACGGTCCTGGTGGCGGTCGGCCTCGACCCGGTGGACGAGTTCCTGCACAAGGCGCGCGAATTCGGCCTGCCCACCATGGCCGCCGGCGACTCGGAGGAGATCGCGGAGGCTTCGGCGGCCATGTTCACCGGCCGCATCCGCGGCCTCGAAATCGCCCGCGCGCTCGGGCGCGACGTCGGCGAGGTACCGCCGGAGTGGCACCGCACGGCGGAGATCCTCAAGTCGAAGCCCGGCATGACGATCGCCGAAGAGGTGCCCGAGGAGCGGTCGGGCGTCTTCCCCGTCTTCCATTGCACGCAGGAGATTCCCTGCAACCCCT
>PMKG01000364.1 GCA_003157675.1 Acidobacteriota bacterium | reverse complement strand
AAGCTGTACGGCTACTACATACTGCCGTGGAACGCGACGGCCGGCGCGTTTGTCGTCGCGCAATCCGGCGAGCCGTGGGAGGCGTGGAGCTACGAGCCGTACATTGCGCTGACCACCAGCACGAGCGACACTGACCGTTTCGCTGAGCCGGCCGGAGACCGGCGGACACCCTTCCACGCCCAGATCGACCTCAACTACACGCAGAACTTCAAGCTGGTATCCCACTACGTGTTCCAGCTCGTGGCCGACGCGTACAACGTCACCAACAGCCAGACCGGTTACAACTACATGCAGAGCATGCACAGCCCGCTGTTCGGGACGCCGCAGTCGTGGTACGCCCCGCGGCGGCTGCAGGTGACGGCGAGGTTTATGTTCTAGGAAGGCTCAGGGCAGTCAGGGCGACCCTTTAGGGTTGCCTNNCCCGCCCTACACACGGTCCTGTCAGGGTTGCCTGAAGATGAAGGGGGCCCGGTGGCGAAAGCCGCCGGGCCCTTCGTGTCTATCGGCCCTCCGGAGCCTGCCGGAACAGCCGCTCCCTCGCGATGAGCTCCCGCGTCGTCTGGTCCGCGTGTTGCCGGGCGCGCTCGATGCGGGCCGCGCGATCGGGCTCGTTCAGCAGCACGCTCACCTGCGCGCGCTTGAAGAGGACCATCGGGTACTCGGGATGGGAGGCCGGCACGCGGTCGAGCGCGTCGCGGGCCTCGGCAAAGCGGCGGGCGTCGAGATAGAGCAGGCCGAGCTCGAGATCGTAGCCGAACGCGCGGGCGTCCATCGCCCTCGCACGCTCGAACGAGTCGATCGCGTCCGTCGTCCTTCCGAGCCCCATCTGCAGGTCGCCCAGCGCCGCGAGTTCGTCGCGCGTCGGAGCCCGAAGCGTGTAGATCTTCTGCCGCAGTGCGACCGCCTCCTCCATCCGCCCCTGCCGCTGGCGGATGACGGCCAGCGCCTCGATCACCGCCACCCGGTCCGGCCACTCGGCCAGCGCTTGCTCGAGCAGCGGCACGGCCTCGGGCCACTGCTTGCCGCGCGCGTAGTGCAGCGCGAGGTAGACGCGAACGTCTGGCGACGATGGGGCGACCTCGGCCGCCTTCCGGAAGTACTCGAGCGCTTTCGCGTCGTCGCCGAGCGAGGAATGCGCCGTCGCGAGCCGGAGGATCGCATCGAGGTTGTAGGGATCAGCGGCCAGGACCTTCTCGAGCACCGGGATCACCCGCGCGTATTCACCGGCAACGAAGAGGCCAGACGCCTTGTCGATGGTCTCGAAAAGCCCGACCATGTCCGCCGCGCGCGGGGCGTTCTTCCTGACCTGTGGCGCCGCGGTCGCGCTGACGT
Source organism: Acidobacteriota bacterium (assembly GCA_003157675.1). GTDB lineage: Bacteria > Acidobacteriota > Vicinamibacteria > Vicinamibacterales > Fen-181 > FEN-299. The sequence continues at coordinate 4,108 of PMKG01000364.1, read as the reverse complement.
AGCCCAGGCTGGCGAGCGCCTTGCGCGCGCTCTCGTCGAGGTTCTCGGGCGGCCACGCCTCGCCGGGAGACGGCACCGGGTAGTCGCGCAGCGCGTTGGGCACGGGCGGACGGGTCCGGTCGTCGGCCGCCAGGTCGTGCGACTCGGCGGGGTCGGCGACGACGTCGTAGATCTCCACCCGGCCCGAGAGGATCGACTTCTGGCGTCCGCCGATCGCCATCACCTGGGGCTGCCAGCCGTACTCGAGAAACGGCTTCATCGCCTCGCCCATCACCACCTCGGTGGCCGCGCGCCGCAGGCTGAGCGGCTCGGCCGCGCCCGAGAAGTCGAGGATCGTGTGGAACACGCGGCGGGTGCTGACCGGCGCGTCGTTCACGCCGGCGCCCACGGCCGGCCCCACCACCACCAGCGGCACGCGCATCGTCGACTGGTAGAGCAGATTGCCGTGCAGGGCCTCGCCGTGATCGCCGAGTCCCTCGCCGTGGTCGCCCACGACGACGATCGCCGTCGGCCCGGCCACCGAGCGCTCGAAGGCCGCCACCAGGCGGCCGAGCTGCTCGTCCATCGCGGCCACCTCTCCGAGGTATGGCTTGCCGCGAAACCGGCTGAGGAACGGTTCGGGCGGCGTGTACGGGTAATGCGGATCGAAGTAGTGCACCCAGAGGAACAGCGGCTGGGACGACGGCCGGGCCAGGTAGGCGAGCACGGCGTCGGTGGTCACTCGCGACGTGCGCTCGACGGCGCCGGCCGGGAGCGTGTCGTCGTAGAGGTCGAATCCCCGCGCGAGGCCGAATTGCCGCGCCAGGATGAACGACGAGACGAAGGCCGCCGTCCGGTAGCCCGCCCGGTGAAGCCGCTCGGCCACGACCGGCTCGGTCGGCGAGAGGGAGCGGCCGTTCTCGTGAATGGCGTGCGCCGCCGGATAGACGCCGGTGAGCATCGAGGTGTGCGAGGGCAGCGTCTCCGGCACGGCCGCGTACGCCTGGCGGAACCGCATGCCGCGGGCGGCGAGCGCGTTGAAGCCGGGGGTGTCGATCCCCGTCGCCTCGGGACCGATCGCGTCGGCCCGCGTGGTGTCGAGCGTGACCAGGAGAATCGAAGGACGTTGGGCTGACGGCGCCGCCGGGACCGACTTCTGCTTGTCGCTCGAGCCGCAGGCGGCAGCGAGAGCAAGCGCGAACAGGATGAGCGCGCGACGGATGCTGATGGCCACGTCGCTGATCATAGGTCAGCCGACCAGTTCCTCGTAGGCGGCCGAGAGCACGCGCTCGATGAGCGGGCCGTGGTCGGGGAACCCCTTCAGCGGGTCGGTGATCTTGAGGATGGTCTCCTTCGGCTTGCCGGCCTTGATCTCGCCGCGCACGAACTCCAGCAGGGCCGTGAGGTAGTCGCGCATGAAGAGCAGGTCCGCGCTGCTCCCGGTGGGCTGGAACTTCTGGCCGGCGTGGCCGAAGACGAAGACGGTGCTCTTCTCGTGGTCGGCCGCCACCGCTTCGAGCGCCTTGATCCAGTTGGCAATCGACGCGCCGGCCGGCTTGTCGATGTACGGGTGAAGCCTGTTGAACACGAGGTCGCCCACGTGGACGACCCCGGCCTTCTCGAACGAAACGACGCTGTCAGCGCCGGTGTGCGCCGGGCCGTAGTACTTCAGCGCCAGGACCTCGCCGCCCACCGCCTCGCGCCAGGTCTTCTCGTAGGTGGTGTCGGCCACCACCGGCTCGGCCGGGGGCGGGGCCCCGGGCTTCGCGTTCTTCGCCGCGCGGGCCGCCGCCTCGAGCTGCAGCCTGGGCTCGTTGGCCTGCGCCAGGATCTTGCGCGTGACCGGCCTAAAGACGACGTTGCCCGCCGTGTGATCGCCGTGGTGGTGCGTGTTGACCAGGAAGTCTACGGGTCGCGAGCCGGACCGCTCGTTGATCCCGTCCAGGCAGATTTTCGCCGTGACCGGGAACTGCGCGTCGACCACCACCACGCTCGTCTTGTCGACGTGCCAGCCGATCGTGCCGCCCTGCCCGGTAAAGTAGCCGACCGTGCCGCGCAGGTTGACAAAGGCGGTTGCGGGCGGCGCCTGGGGCGCCTGGGCGGTCGAGGCCAGCAGGTTCCGCAGGTTCACGGCCGACGCGGCCGCGGCCAAAGACGACGTCGCGAGGAACTGACGGCGGTTGAGAGACATTGGTGGACAGCTCCTTTGAGCGGGACCGTGCGGGCTGGCCGGCCGGGGCTAGGCCCGTCGCCCTGCGACCCCACCTGTGACGGAAAGTCGGCCGTATTGTACCATTCAGGGCGCCCCCGGATACCCAGAGTCCAACCATGCTGCTCAGGCGCATCGACGTCGCCGACTTCCGAGGCCTTCGACTGGCCGCGGTCGAGTTCGATCCGACGACGGCGCTCATCGGCGAGAACAGCGCCGGCAAGTCCACGCTGCTCGACGCGATTGCCATCTGCTGCAGCGGCCGCGACGACCGCGTCAGGCTCGAGGTGCGCGATTTCCACCAGGGCGGCGACGAGCCGCCGTCCGAAACGTTGCGCATCGCGCTCACCTACGAGGAATCCGATGGGGAATGGACGCAGCCGGCGTGGGCGTCGTTCCGTCCCTTCATCCGCCTCGGGCCGGAGGGCCGACGGACGATTCGGCTCGACGTCGTCGGCCGCCGCGACCCGCAGGCCAACGCCGTGGACGCGCGCTGGTCGTTCGCGGGCCACGACGACGGGGCGCCGCAGCCGGAGGGCCTGCTGGCCGAGTGGCGGCGTCTCAGCCCGATCCTCCGCCTGCGCGCGAATCGGTACGTGGAGCAGGACCCGCGCGGCGAGTCGGGCGAGCCGGCGTCGGGCGACGGCGAGATCGACGCTCCTGACGACCCGGTGGCGCGCCAGCTGGAGCGCCAGATCCGTCTCGTGTACGACCGGCTGACCGGCGCGTCCGACATCCAGGACGACGAGTTGCACCGCGGCCTGGAAGCGGCGGAGGGGTACCTCTCCGGCCACCTCCCGTACCGCCGCACGCCCCCGCCGCTCCCGCCGCTGATGAGCGAGCTGGCCGAGACGCCGATTCACCGCGGCCGGCGCGACGAGTCGCTGCTCTCCACGATCAAGCAAGGCACCGGCGCCAGGGGCGTGGCGCTCGTCGGCCTCATCGGCGCCGTCCTCGAGGCGCGGCAGCGCCACCCGTTCGCCCGCGAGGCGCAGCCGCTGCTGTTGCTCGAGGACGTCGAATCGCACCTGCACCCGACGACGATGTCCGCGATGTGGGAGCTCGTCGAGCGCCTGCCCGCGCAGAAGATCGTGACGACCAACTCCGGCGAGCTGCTCGCCGCCGTCCCCCTCCGCTCGATCCGGCGCCTGGTCACCGATTCGCGGGGCACGCGCGCGTACCGGATCGACAGCAGCCGCTACTCGATCGACGACCTGCGTCACATCGCCTACCACGTGCGCCTCAACCGGGCCGGCGCGCTGTTTGCGAGGTGCTGGCTGTTCGTCGAGGGGGAGACCGAGGCATGGCTGCTGCCCGAGCTGGCGCAGTTGTGCGGATACGACTTCCCGACCGAGGGGATCCGCTGCGTCGAGTTCGCGCAGAGCGGCCTGAGGTCGCTGCTCCGCCTCGCCAATGACTTCGGGATCGAGTGGCACCTGCTGACCGACGGTGACGAGGCGGGCCGCGCCTACCTCGCCTCCGCGCGGGCGTTCCTGAAGGGGCGGTCGATGGAGGATCGGGCCACGATGCTCGAGGAGGCCGACATCGAGCACTGCCTCTACTACAACGGCTACGCGGCGCTGTATCAGGCACTGGCAGGCGGCGGCACGGTCGGGCCGCGCGGGCGGCGGATGCGCGAGAAGGCCACGAGCATCATTACGCGGGCCATTCACGCGCGGTCGAAGCCGGGGCTGGCGCTGGCCGTGCTCGAGGCGGCGAACAAGCCAGGCTCGGCGGGCGTGCCGAGGCAGCTTCGGACGCTGATCGAGACGGTGGTAAGGCTGGCCAGACCGGAGGACAGGAAATAAACACCTGTATCTTGCGATCTTGCGATCTTGCGATCTTGCGATCTAAGGATCTTGCGAACCGGTCACCCCGCGGTCGGTACTTCGCAACATCGCAAGATCGCCCGATCGCAAG
>PMKG01000436.1 GCA_003157675.1 Acidobacteriota bacterium | reverse complement strand
GCCGGCGAACACCTCGTCGCCGCCAGCGCCGCCGAGATACATCCTGGGCCCGTCGGCACGCATCTGCCGGCGGATCTGCTGGCTCGTGAACAGGTTCGGCGAGTGGTACGGCTCCTCCTCGGTGGCCGTGAACGCCTCGACGGCGGACCAGAATCCGCCGGGGGCGATGTGGAGTTCGCGATGCACCGTGCCGACCCGGTCGGCCACGAGCCGCGCGAACCGTCTCTCGTCGAGACGCGGCTCGGGCCACCCGACCGCGTAGGTGGTCAGCGGCGCCGCCATCTGTCGGGCGGCCAGCGCCACCACGCTCGACGAATCGAGGCCGCCGCTGAGGTCCGCGGCAAACGGCACGTCGGCGCGCAGCCTGATGCGCACCGCGTCCTCCAGCGTTCGCCGGACCGCGGCAATGGCATCCGGTGCCGACACGTCGTGTTCGTTCAGGCGCTCCGAGGGAAGCTGCCAGTAGCGCGTCACGCCACGGGGGAACCCGTCGTCCACGACGACAGACGAACCGGCGGCCAGCGAATGGACGCCCGCAAAGCACGTCTCGTCGTCCAGATCGCGCTGACCCCGCTGCAGGAAGGCCTCGATGGCCCGCTCGTTCACCGCCTTCGCGGCGGCGACCGGCGGCACCCGCATCAGCGCCTTGATCTCAGAGGCGAACGCGAGGATCGGCCCGACCCGGGTCCAATACAGGGGGCGCTTGCCGATTCGGTCGCGACTGAGGATGAGCCGCCGCTCGCGCAGGTCGTAGAGCGCGATGGCCCACGCGCCGTTGAAGTGGCGAAAGCAGTCGGAGCCGAGCGCCCTGTAGGCCTCGACAATGACCTCCGCGTCGGAGGCGGTGCGGAAGGTGGCGCCGCGGTCCCGCAGGTAGTCGCGCACCTCCACGAAGTTGTAGATCTCGCCGTTGAAGACGACGGCCGAGCGGCCTTCCGCATCGAAGAATGGCTGGTGCGCGGCGGGGGTACAGTCCAGGATCTCGTAGCGGCGATGCGCGAGGCCGAGCGTCCAGAGGCCGTCGCGGTTCGCCGACGTGAGCGATGGCGCAGGGTGCGGCATGTCGGGGCGAGTGTCCGGGCCGGAGAACGCGCTGGCCTCCCCGGTCAGCCCATTGGCCAGCAGGTAGCCCTCGTCATCGGGCCCGCGATGCCGAATCGCAGCGCTCATGCGGGCCAGCCAGTCGATCGCAATGCCCCCGCCTTCGAGATGGACGAGTCCGGCGATGCCACACATAGACGTGCGCATGATGACACAACCGCCTCCAGTCGTGCGCTCGGTCTTGTGCCCGGACGCTTGACATGGCCAAGAGTGGGTGGATACTGGAAGGGCGTCGACTCTCATGGCTGTGAGACCCCCGTCGAGGACAAAGCAATGACCCGCGTCACCTGGGCAGTCCTGGCGATGATCGCCGCAGGACCGATTGGCGGCCCCGCCGCCGTCGACGATCTCGTCCGCGAGGCGCTTGGCCGCTTTCCCCGCCAGACGTCTCACTTCGAGGTGTGCGAACTGACGCGGATGCGGTCGCTGCCGTCCTACGCCTCGCTTCGCGAGCGGTTCATGGGTGGAGACGTGCAGCAGCTCGTCACCTCGCTCGCGACACTCGGCGTGCGCGACGAGGACGTCGACCGGCTGGCGCTCGGCGCCGGCCCGGGCCCCCAGGGGCTTCAGCTCTACGGCGTGGCTCAAGGGCGCTTCGACCTGCGGACCATCATGGCGGGCGCCCAGGCCGCGGGCATCGAGCCGCTCCGCATCAACGGCTACGCCGCCTACTGCTTCGGCGGATCGGCCAACCCGCCGTGCATCGCCATCCTCAACGAGGCGCGCGGCGTCTTCGGGTCCCGAGACATGGTCGACTTCATGTTGTACGCGACCGAGGGGACCGATTCGCTGGCGAACGATCCGATCGTCAGCGCGCGGGCGGCCCGGGTCCCGGCCGACGCCACCATCTGGGGCATTGCCACCGGGCCGGCGGTCGCCGAGTGGGTGGGCGTCGTGATGCCGATGCCGGCCGAGGGCCAGAACAGCATGGCCCCGGTGCTGTCGAACGTGGTGTCGGTCGCCTACCAGGTCCGGGCCGGCCAGAAGGCGACGCTGACGGCCGACCTCACGTGCACGAGCGCCGAGAGCGCGGCGGGCCTGCGCCAGGCGCTCGACACCGTCCGTCTCCTTCAGCAGCTCGCGTGGAAGGCGCTGCACCCGGACGCCGCCAATCCGTACCAACAGCTGACGTTCAGCACGCAGGGCGTGCAGTTGCTCGTCAACGCGACGATGGACTACACCGCGCTCGGCGCCGGCCGGTAGGCTCCCGAAACGTAGAAAATGTCGCGGATCGCACGCCTTCCTTTCTCGCAGGGGGACATCCTGACCGTCACGCCCGCTCCCCTCCCCATGGTTCGGCGCTTCGCCATCCTGGCTGCGTGGTCTGTCGCTGTCTGCGCCGCCGTCGCCTCGGCGCAGCCGGCCGCCGCGCCCAGACTGCAGCCGCACGTCGGCCCGAGCAAGATGTACGTCGTCTACACGCCAGCCGACTGGAACGTCAGCGAGGACGCCGCGGCCAGCTCCTTCGCGATTCTCGTCGAGTCGCCCTCCCGTTCCTCGCGCGTGGAGTTCCGCTGGGAGCGGAACACGTCGGAGCGGGCCGATGCGGTGGCGGCGCTCGCGGCATGGAGGAAGACGGTCGCGCAGGCCTATCCCGGGGCGGTCCTCAGCGACATGTACGTGTCGAAGGACGGGGGCCACGCGGTGGCCACGCTGCACGCGCGCGTCGCCAGCACGGCGGTCGCGGGCCACTTCTTCTTCGAGTCGACGCGCACGGGCAACTCCTTCCAGGGCTAATTCGCGCCGGAGCCGCGGCTCGCCGCCGAGCGCCCGCNNCGAGCCGCCCGTCAAGCTCACCCTGGTGGCCCGCCGCGCGCAGGACGGCAGCCTCTCGATGAAGACGCCGGAGAACTGGAACTTCCTCGCCGCGAAGGGCCGCGTCATCTCCGGGTCGCCGGACGGCGGGATGGGTTTCATCTTCACCGCCTTCGCCGGCAACCCGATGCTGCAGGGGGTCATCGGGATCCGGTTCCTGCCGCCCGACCGGACGCTGCCGCTCATCCTGACCGGCTTCGGCCACCGGAACCCGCAGGTCGTCTCGAACACACCCGACCGCGCGACGATGGCGCAGTGCCCGTCGCAGGCCGGCAACCGATGCGACGCCGCCGACCTGCTGGCCGAGTGGACGTCGAAGGGCGGCGTCGAGTGCGTCGGCGCGTTCAAGCTGGTCAATCTTCTGCCCGGCATCACCGGCCAGTGGTCGAGCATCATCGCGGGCATTTGGGGCCCGAAGAAGGACTTCTCCCGCTACTATCCGGCGCTCGAGGAGGTGGCCGCGGCGCTCGCCATCAACGACTAGTAGGCGCGCGCGTACATCCAATCGGGGCTCGCCAACCTGCGCCGTTTGCAGGAGCAAACCGCGGCCGAGATGCGCAGCCTGAACCAGGGCCCGCGAAGACAACCAGAAGGCGTGGGAGGCCCGGCAGGAGCGCAAGGACTACATGGACTCGAAGTGGGACGATTACCGGCGCGGCCAGAGCTACTGGGTGTCGGACCTCGAGGGGGGCAAGCTCTACGCCACCGACAGCTGGGGCACGAAGGACACGACGACCGGCGACTACTACGAGGGCAAGGGGTACAACTGGACGAACTTCGAGGGACAGAACCCGCACCACCCGTCGGAGACGATGCGCGAGGTGTCGAGCTGAGAGGTCGAGCACGGCCGGCCGCCGAGGTGAGGCAGTGGCGGCGCGGGCCGCTCAGTCGACGACGGCCAGGTCGGTGTTGCGGAAGTCGTCGCCCTTGCAGAGGAGAGATTCGCGTCGCGTCGAGGCCAGTGCGTAGGCGAACACGTCGCCGAAGTTGAGCCCGGCGCGGTGACGCCCCTTGCCGAATCGGCTGTAAGCCCTGCAGGCGACCCGTGCCTGCGCCGCGTCGACCGGCACGAGTTCGATGCCCGCGCGGTCGATGAAGATCTCGAGGTCGCGGACGCCTTCGGCGCCGTAGCGCGCCTCGATGACGATCGAGGCTTCGACGAAACTCGCCGTCGAGAGCAACGCCTGGTCCGCCGCCTCGATCGCCTCGTTGAAACGGCGCCTCTCCGGTTCGTCCTGGAGGACGGCGAGCAGCGCCGAGGTATCCAGCACCATCAGCGAGGCACTCCCTGCTCGTCGTAGCCGAGGATCTCGTCGGCGGGGCGGCCGTCACGCACACGCAGGCGGGAGCAGTGCCGGCCGATCTCGTCGAGCTCGTCGGCCAGGCGCCGATGCACGCGTCCCGCGCGGACGCGGGCCAGCCGCTCCTTCAGCGCTCTCGCCACGGCACCGGTCTTGGTTTCCCCGGTCAACCGAGCCAATTCAGCCGCCAGCCGCTCGGCTTCCTCGTTTCTGATGTTGAGCGCCATGGAAACTCTTTATGTGTAGAGTGATATCTACACTGTATCATTCGCGCGCTGGCGTCTGCAAGTCCCTGGCGCTCGCCGGTCGTTTCGCCGGCGCCTTCGCATCCGCTCCCGTCTGGTGATAGGCTTTGAGACCGGTCGCGCGGAGCCTGTCTCCGGCCGCCTCCGCGATCGCCGCACGCACTCATTTTTCGAAAGGGACCACCCGATGAGTTCCAGGAAACACACCGCCCTCTACGACTGGCACGCGCGCCACGGTGCCAACATCGTCGAGTTCGGCGATTACATGATGCCGGTCTGGTACGCCAGCTCGAAGGACGAGCATCTCGCCGTCGTCAACCGCGCCGGGCTGTTCGACACGAGCCACATGGCCGCGGTGCGCGTGCTGGGCCCGGGCGCGTTCGACCTGCTCCAGTGGTGCTTCACGCGGAACCTGCTCGCCTGCGTGGGCAAGGACAACGGCCCGATCGTGCCCGGCCGATGCGTCTACGGCGTGTTCCTCGACGAGCACGGCCACGCCATCGACGACAGCATCGTCTACAAGATCGCCGACGAGGAGTACCTGGCCGTCGTCAACGCCGGCATGGGCGGCGTCATCGCGGCTCACCTGGCCGAGAACCGCGGGACTCGCGACGTCCGCCTCGTCGAGCTGACCGACCAGTTCGGGAAGATCGACATCCAGGGCCCGGCGTCGATCAGGATCATGCAGAGGGTGCTGAAGGCGCCGGAAGCGGTGTTCGAGTCGCTGCCCTATTTTTCGTTCAAGGGCCACTTCGACCCGGCCTCGCCGTTCGCGTCCGGCGCGCAGCTCCTCGACGGCACGCCGCTGCTGCTCTCGCGCTCGGGCTACACGGGCGAGGTGGGCTTCGAGATCTTCGTCGAAGGACGGCACAACGTCCGTGTCTGGGAGATGCTGATGGAGGCGGGGCGGGACCTGGGCCTGCCGGCCTGCGGCCTGGCGGCGCGGGATTCGCTGCGCACTGGCGCCGTGCTGCCGCTCTCGCACCAGGACATCGGCCACTGGCCCTTCATCCACAATCCGTGGCCGTTCGCCCTGCCGTTCGACCAGGCGAAGACCGGGTTCACCAAGACGTTCCTCGGGTCGGCCGCGCTCGACAAGGCGGTCGACGCGCCGCACACGCTCACCTTCGTCGGCCACGACCTGCGCAAGATCGACGCGCACGCCGCCGTCGTCCGCGACCTGCAGGGGAAGGAGCTCGGCACGGTGCTGACGTGCGCGACCGACATGGCCATCGGCCGCCACGACGGGCGGATCTACAGCGTGGCCACGCCGAACAAGCCGGAAGGCCTCTCGATCAAGGGGCTGAGCTGCGGGTACGTCAAGGTGACCGGGAAGCTGCCTCCCGGGACGGCGGTCGAGCTCAACGACGGGAAGCGGTCGATCCGGGTGAACATCGAGACCGACGTCCGCCCGGACCGCACGGCGCGCAAGGCGCTGAAGACGTTCCTCTGAGAGGCGGCGGTCAGCGTTCGACCGGCTTGATCACGGTCCTGCCCTTGAAGGCCTTCGCCACCGCCTCGGCGTCGGCCTTCGAGCCCACGATGTCGCCCCAGTGCATCGGGATGAGGACGGCGGGCTTGAACGCGTTGGCCGCGGCGGCCATCTCGGCCGCGGTCATCGTGTAGGTCCCGCCGCACGGCATCAGGGCGACGTCGGTCTGCACCTGCTTCATCTCCGGCGTGGCGTCGCTGTCGCCGGAATGGTAGATGCGCTGGCCGTTCGACAGCGTCACGATGTAGCCGACCCAGTGGTTGGACTTCGGGTGGAACTCCTTGTTCAGGTTGTACGCCGGCACCGCGGTGACCTTGACCGGGCCGGCCTGGTACGACCCTCCCGGCTCGGCCAGCACGACGTGCTTGCCTTTGAGCTTCGGCGCCACGTCCTCGGGCACCACGAACACGGTCGTCGGACGCTCGATCCGCGCGATGTCCTCGACCGAGTAGTGGTCGAAGTGCGAGTGCGTGATGAGGATCACGTCCGCCTTCGGCGCCCCGCCAGAGAGTTTCCACGGATCGATGTAGATCCGCACCGCGCCATCGTCGATCCGGAACGACGCGTGGCCGAGCCAGTGGATGTGGTCTACGCTCATGGGTGCCTCCGCAAGCAGGAAGATGGACAGTAGCAGTCGGGAGCAGAGCATGGTCGACGATCTCCTACGGTGTCGATTCTAGCGCCAGTGCCGCTGGGGTAACATACCCTCCGTATGCCACCACTCGCCTGTCGCATGTTCCGCGAGACCGCGGGCGTCGTCGCCCGCATGGTCGAAATCCCCGTCGACGACCTCACCCCCGGCGAGGTGGTCATCCGCGCCGAGTGGTCGGGGATCAACTTCAAGGACGCGCTGGGCGTGACGGGCCGCGCGCCGATCTACAAGCGGTTTCCGATCGACGCCGGGATCGACGTCGCCGGGCAGGTCGAGTCGTCGTCGGACGGGCGGTACAAGCCGGGCGACGCGGTGCTGGTCAACGGAATGGGCCTCGGCGAAACACACGACGGGGGCTTCGCGCAGATGGTCCGGGTGCCTGCGGACTGGGTGGTGCCGATGCCGGCGGGCCTCGACTCGCGCGAGGCTATGGCGCTCGGTACGGCGGGGTTCACCGCCGCCTTGGCGCTGCACCGGATGGAGAACAACGGCCAGGCGCCGGAGCAGGGGCCGATCGCGGTGACCGGCGCCACGGGCGGCGTGGGGTCGGCTGCGATCACGATGCTCAAGCGGCGCGGCTACCAGGTGGTCGCCGTGTCGGGCCGGCCCGAGCACGAGGCGTACCTGCGGTCGCTCGGGGCCGACGAGGTCTCGACGCCGGAGGCACTGGCCCTTGGCACGCGGCCGCTCGAGTCGACGAGGTTCGGCGGCGCGATCGACAACGTCGGCGGGCCGGTGCTCTCCGGCCTCATCGGGCACGTGGGCCTGTGGGGAAACGTCGCCTGCGTCGGCAACGCCGGCTCGCCGGCGTTCGAGGCGACGGTGTTCCCGCTGATCCTGCGCGGCGTGAGCCTGCTCGGCGCCAGTTCGGCGAACTGCCCGATGCCGCTCCGGGCGTCGATCTGGAACCGCCTGGGCGCGGACCTGAAGCCGCCGTCACTGGACCTGATCGTCAGCCGGGCGGTGCCGCTCTCCGAGGTCATCCCCGCGTGCGGCACGCTGATGAACCGCACCGCGCTCGGGCGCGTGCTGGTCGATTGCCGGTAGGGCGGACTCGCCACCCCTATCGTGTCGGCGTCTTGACCACCTTCCCGCCCTTCATCACGAACACGACCCGGCGCAGCGCCGTGATGTCCCTCAACGGATCGCCATCGACGGCAATCAGGTCCCCGGCCATGCCCGGCGCGACGGCGCCGATTTGGCCCGAGAGGCCCAGCGACTCGGCTGACAGAGACGTGATCGACACGATCGCGGCGGCGGGGTCCTGCCCGCCTTTCTGCACCCGGTAGATCAGCTCTTCGGCATTGCGGCCGTGCGCGCCGGCGACGGCGTCGGTGCCGAACACGATCTTCAGCTTCGGCGTCGCGAGCGCCTGCTTGAACATCGCCAGATCGACGGGGATCGCCTTCTCCATCGCGGCGAACCCTTCGGCGTTGTAATTGCCGATGCCGTCGTACTTGGCGCGGTTGTCGAGGTAGTTCTGCTTCACCAGACCGATGTTCGGGTCGATGTAGGTCCCGTGCGCGGCGAGCGCCGCGAGGGCGCCCGCGTCGGCGAACGTCGCGTGCTCGGCCGACGTGCACCCGGCCTCGGCGACCACCATCATCGTGTCGGCCCCGTAGACGTGCACGAGCGTACGCAGCCCCTGCGCTTTCGCCTCGCCGCACGCGGCCTGGATCTGCTCGTTGCTGAGCGTCTGCCCGCCGCCGTCGCGGATGCTCCTCGACGCGAAGATCTTGATGAGGTCCGCGCCATCCGCCTTGAGCTTGCGGACGGTGTCGCGAATCTGATCGACGGTCAGGTTCGGACTCGTGATCGCCCTGATGCAGGTGAGGACGCGCGGACCCGGCAGGACGCCGCGGGCCACGGCCTCCCGCACGTCCTTGTCCACCGCGTCACCCACGCTCTGCACCGTCGTGAAGCCAGCCATGAGCGTGGCGTAGGCGTTCTCCATCGCGTAGCCCATCAGCCGTGACGGCGACGGGTCGCGAGGCTCGTAGCGGCCGTCGGGGCCGAAGTGCCAGGCCAGGTGGACGTGCGTGTCGATCAGCCCGGGCAGCACCGTGAGGCGGCTGAAATCGTACGTCGTTCCGCCGGAGGACGGCGCGACCGCCTGGATCACGCCCCCGCGAACGGTAATCGTGACGTTGTGCGCCACGCCGCCCTTGCCGTCCAGCAGCGTGCCCGCCTTGATGGTCACCGGCGCGTCCTGGGCGGAGGCCAGCGCGCCGAACAGAAAGAACAGCGGCAGGAAGATCAGCGTTTTCATGCGCGCCATTCTACACGGGCTCAAGCCAAGAGGCTCAAGGCTCAGGACTCA
>PMKG01000026.1 GCA_003157675.1 Acidobacteriota bacterium | reverse complement strand
TCGACCTGTTCGGCATCCGCTTCCGGAATCACCCGGACCTGCGGCGCATCATGATGCCGGACGATTGGGAAGGGCACCCGCTGCGCAAGGACTACCCGGTGCAGATCACGATGACGCCGAAAGTGTACGAGCCGCTGCAGCTGACCGAGCAGGAGTTCAGCGCCCGGATCGCCGCCGACCGCGATGCGCGGGGCGGCTCGACGCGATCGGGGCACTGAGGCACGATGACCATGCCCAGCGCCGCACGTCTCATCGAGGAGGCCTTCGCCGACGCGATCGCGGTTCACGACCGGGTCCGGCGCGCGAACCAGGCTGCGCTGCCGGCGGCGGCCGCGGCGATCGCCGCGGCGCTCCGCGCGGGCCGGAAGGTGCTGGCGTGCGGCAACGGCGGAAGCGCGGCCGACGCGCAGCATGTCGCCGCCGAACTGGTCGGGCGCTTCGCGGGCGAACGGCGGGCGTGGCCGGCGCTGGCGCTGACGACCGACACGAGCGTGCTGACGGCGGTCGCCAACGACTACGGGTTCGACCGTGTGTTCGCCCGCCAGGTGGAGGCGCACGGGCAAACCGGGGACGTCCTCATCGCCATCTCGACGAGCGGCGCGTCGCCGAACGTCCTCCGCGCCGTGGAGACGGCGCGCGCCCGCGGGCTGGTCACCATCGGGCTCACGGGCCGGGACGGCGGCGAGCTGGGGCGGATGGTGGACGTGCACCTGCACGTGCCGTCCCCGTCGACGCCGAGAGTCCAGGAAGCGCACGCGACGCTGCTCCACGTGCTGTGCGCGCTCATCGAGTGGGAACCGGTGGACATCGATGGCTGAGCTTCGAACCGAGACGATGACCGTCAACATGGGGCCGCAGCACCCCAGCACGCACGGGGTGCTGCGGCTGGTGCTGCGCCTCGACGGCGAGAACGTCGTCAGCTCGGCCTCGACGGTCGGCTACCTGCACACGGGGATCGAGAAGACCATCGAGCAGAAGAAGTACCAGCAGGTCATCACGCTGGTCGAGCGGATGGACTACCTGAGCGCGCAGTCCAACAGCCTGGCCTACGCGCTGTCGGTGGAGCAGCTGCTCGGCATCGAGATCCCCGAGCGGGTGCGGACGATCCGCGTGCTCCTGGCCGAGCTGCAGCGGCTCAACAGCCATCTCGTGTGGCTCGCCACGCACGGGATGGAAGTCGGCGCCGTCACGATGATGCTCTACTGCTTCCGCGAACGGGAGCTGCTGCTGAACATCAACGAGCTCATCGCCGGCTTCCGGATGTTTCCGAGCTACATCCGGATCGGCGGCCTGCGCGAGGATCTCCCGGCAGGGTTCCACGCCGCCGTGAAGGCGATCCTGGACCGGATGCCGGCGAAGCTGGCCGAGTACGAAGACCTGCTGACACACAACCAGATCTACATCAAGCGTGCCCGCGGTGTCGGGGCGATCTCGCTGAAGGACGCGCTGGATCTCGGCCTGGTCGGGCCGATCGCCCGCGCGGCCGGGTCGACCTACGACGTGCGGAAGGCGTTTCCCTACACCGGCTATGAGACGTACGACTTCGACGTGCCGGTCGGCGACGTCGGGGACGTCTTCGACCGGTACCTGGTTCGCATCGAGGAGATGCACCAGTCGCTGCGCATCTGCCGGCAGGCGCTGGACCGCATCAGCCCGACCGGCGTCTGGGCGGCCGCCGACCCGCGCGTCGTGCCGCCGCCGAAGGACAAGGTCTACACGGAGATGGAAGCGCTCATTCAGCACTTCCTGATCTACTCGCAGGGGTTCACCGTGCCGGCCGGCGAGGCGTACGTGCCGGTCGAGGGACCGCGCGGCGAGCACGGGTGCTACGTCGTGTCGGACGGCACCAACCGGACGTGGCGCGTCAAGATGCGCTCGCCGTCACTGATGGCCTGCCAGGCGCTGCCGAAGTTGATCGTCGGGGGCCTGATCGCCGACGTGATCGCCGTCATCGGCTCGATCGACGTCGTGCTGGGAGACGTGGACCGGTGAGCTTCCACCCGGAGATGCACTACGAGTCGGGGCAGCACGTGTCGCAGCGCGAGTTGCGGCCCGAGGGCGAGCTGTTCGCCTTCACGCCCGCGAACCGCGAACGCCTCGAGCGGGTCGCGGCCCACTATCCGCCCGAGCACCG
This sequence comes from Acidobacteriota bacterium, assembly GCA_003157675.1. Taxonomy (GTDB): domain Bacteria; phylum Acidobacteriota; class Vicinamibacteria; order Vicinamibacterales; family Fen-181; genus FEN-299. Next base: position 3,056 of record PMKG01000026.1, on the reverse strand, counting down.
CCGGTCGGCCGTCATCCCGGCGCTCTACATCGTCCAGGAACAGCAGGGGCACATTACGGCGTCGGCCATCCGGCACGTCGCCGAGGTGATCGGGTGCACGCCGGCGGAAGTCGACGACGTGGTCACCTACTACGCGATGTTCTTCCGCCAGCCGGTCGGCCAGTACGTCATCCAGGTGTGCCGGACGCTGTCGTGCGCGCTGCGAGGGGCGGAGCGCGTTACCCAGGAGATCTCGAAGACGCTGGGCGTCAAGGTGGGCGAGACCGATCCGACCGGGACGTTCACGCTGATGGAGATGGAGTGCCTCGGCGCGTGCGACCGCGCGCCGGTCGTGATGGTGAACAACGAGTACTGGCAGGAGTGCCAGTCGCCGGAGGACGCGGCGCAGCTGCTCGATCGGCTGAAGGCCAGGGGCCCGGCGGCACTGACGGGATGCCACCTGAAGGTGGAGAGATAGGGATCACGGGGTCGGGGATCAGGGATCAGGGACGCGCGGCAATGCTCAGCCCCGATCCCTGACCCCCGATCCCCGGCCCCGAGAGAATCGATGGAACCAGTCCTGACCTCCCACGTGCGCGAGCCGAACGGCTACACGCTCGAGGCCTATGTCGCCCGCGGCGGCTACGAGGGGCTCCGCAAGGCACTCGGCCTCACGCCCGCCCGGATCATCGACATGGTCAAGGCGTCGGGGCTGCGCGGCCGCGGCGGCGCCGGCTTCCCGACCGGGATGAAGTGGCAGTTCGTGCCGAAGGACTCGCCGAAGCCGAAGTACCTCTGCTGCAACGCCGACGAGAGCGAACCGGGCACGTTCAAGGACCACGTGCTGATGGAGCGGAACCCGCACCTGCTGCTCGAGGGGTGCCTCATCGGGTGCTACGCCGTCGGCGCCAAGGTCGCCTACATCTACATCCGCGGCGAGTTCGCCCACGTTCAGCGCGTGCTCGAAGCCGAGATCGAGTCGGCGCGGGCCGGGGGCTACCTGGGCCGGAACATCTTCGGCTCCGGCTTCGACTGCGAGATCTACGTGCACCCGGGCGCGGGGGCCTACGAGGCGGGCGAGGAGAGCGCGCTGCTCGAGTCGCTCGAGGGCAAGCGGGCGCAGCCGAGACTTCGGCCGCCGTTCCCGGCCGTCGTCGGCCTCTACGGCTGTCCGACGGTGATCAACAACGTCGAGACGCTCGCCAGCGTGCCGCTCATCCTGACGCGCGGCCCCGAGTGGTTCGCCGGGCTCGGACCGGAGAAGAACGGCGGACCGAAGCTCTACTGCATCAGCGGCCACGTCGAGAAGCCGGGCGTGTACGAAGCGCCGATGACGGTCACGCTGCGCGAGCTCATCTACGGCTATGCGGGCGGCATCCGCGGCGGTCGGCGTCTCAAGGCCATCATCCCGGGCGGGTCGTCGACGCCGGTCGTCCTGCCCGACCAGCTCGACGCGCAGGCCAGCTTCGACGGCCTCGTGAAGGCCGGGTCGATGCTCGGGTCGGCAGGTGTCATCGTGATGGACGAGACGACGTGCATGGTGTGGGCGGCCGAGAACCTGCTGCACTTCTACCGCCACGAATCGTGCGGCAAGTGCACGCCGTGCCGAGAGGGGACCGACTGGCTGTACAAGATCCTCCGGCGGATCGAGCGTGGTGAGGGCTCGATGCGGGACGTCGACCTGCTGAACGACGTCGCGGCGAACATCGGCGGCAAGACGCTGTGCCCGTTCGGCGACGCCGCCGTGGCGCCCGTGCTCAGCACGATTCAGCTGTTCCGCGCCGAGTACGAGGCGCACGTCCGCGAGGGGCGGTGTACCTGCCCGGCGGACTGGCGAGCCATGGGGTAACGCGTGTGCCATCGCTGACTGTCATCGTCCAGATCGGTCTCGTCTTCGCGGTCTTCGTGATGCTGATGCTGTCGTCGGCCGTGATGGTGTACGCCGAGCGAAAGGTGGCCGCGTTCATCCAGCAGCGCGAGGGGCCGAACCGCGTCGGCCCGATGGGACTGTTCCAGCCGTTCGCCGACGTCATCAAGCTGATGTTCAAGGAGGAGCTGCGCCCCGGCGGGGCGGACAAGGTGCTCTTCCTGCTGGCGCCGGTCATCTCGGCCACCGCCGCGTTCACGGCCTTCGCCGTCGTGCCGTTCGGCGCCGAGACCACGTTCTTCGGCCTGCTCGACCAGCCCATCAAGCTGCAGGTCGCCGACGTGAACGTGGCCGTCCTCGTGGTCTTCGCGATCACGTCGATGAGCGTCTACGGCATCGTGCTGGCGGGGTGGAGCTCGAACAGCAAGTACTCGCTGCTCGGCGGCCTGCGGTCGGCCTCGCAGATGATCAGCTACGAGCTGTCGTACGGCCTCGCCCTGGCCTCGGTGCTCGTGCTCGCCAACTCGCTGTCGCTTACCGACATCGTCAACCGCCAGTCCGGCTACTGGCTCGGGTTCATCCCGCGCTGGTTCATCGTCGTGCAGCCGGTGGGGTTCCTGATCTACATGATCTCTGGCGTGGCCGAGACCAACCGCGCGCCGTTCGACTTCCCCGAGGCCGAGCAGGAACTGGTGGCCGGCTATCACACCGAGTACTCGAGCATGGCGTTCGCCATGTTCTTCCTGGCCGAGTACATCAACATGGTCACCGTGTCGGCGGTGGCCACCGACCTGTTCCTCGGCGGCTGGCACGGCCCGTTTCTGCCCGCGTCGCTCGGCTGGATCTGGTTCCTGCTGAAGATCTCGGCCCTGTTGTTCTTCTACATCTGGATGCGGTGGACGCTGCCGCGGTACCGCTACGACCAGCTTATGCAGTTCGGGTGGAAGATCCTGCTGCCGCTGGCCGTGGTGAACCTGCTGGTGACGGCCGCGGGGGTGATCCTGCTTGGGGCCTGAACTGCTGATCTTCTACGTGTTCGCCGTCGTGGCGGTGGCGGCGTCGGTGCTGGTCATCGGGCAGCGCAGCCCGGTCTACAGCGTGATGCTGCTCATTGCGTCGTTCGCGGCGCTGGCGGGACTCTATGTCCTGCTCGACGCGCCGTTCGTGGCGGTCATCCAGATCATCATCTACGCCGGCGCCATCATGGTGC
>PMKG01000179.1 GCA_003157675.1 Acidobacteriota bacterium | reverse complement strand
CGTGCGGTCGATCCAGCGCGAATAGGGCTAGCCCGACGCAGGGATCCGGAAATCGAGGCACCGCGAGGACGCTTTCCCGGCCTGCGCCCTTCGACACGCTCAGGGCGCCCCGAGCAACGTCGAGGGGCGGAGCGGCCCACGAGCGAGGCGCCCGGTCCTGCTGGCGGCTCAGAGAATCGCGGCCACTTATTCTGACAAGGAAGCGTCATGCATACCCGAATGGCTCGATTACGCCGTCCGTTTCTGCTCGGTGCCATCCTGATCGCGTCGTTCGGTATTGTCTCGGCCCAGCAGCGCGGGGGGCAGGGCGCGGGCGCGGAGCAGCGGCCCCGGCCGTGGATGGACACGGCGCTGTCGGCCGACGAACGAGCCGGCCTCGTGCTGGCCGAGCTGACGCTCGACGAGAAGATAGGCCTCCTCCACGGCATGGGCCGGGGCGGCGGGAGCGCGCAGGACCCGGCGTTCCAGGCGGTGGCCGCGCGCTCGAACGGCGGCGCGGGATTCGTGCCCGGCGTCGCGCGGCTCGGCCTGCCCGACCTGCAGATGGCCGACTCGGCGGTCGGCGTGGCCCGGGGCGCGTCACGCGGGCGCTACTCGACGGCGCTGCCGTCCACGGTGGCCGCGGCCGCCACCTGGGACGTAAAGCTCGCCTACGAGTACGGAGCACTCATCGGCCGCGAACTGCGCGATCAGGGCTACAACGTGTCGCTCGGCGGTGGCGTCAACCTGTTGCGCGAGCCGCGCAACGGCCGCAACTTCGAGTACCAGGGGGAGGACCCGGTGCTTGCCGGGACAATGATCGGGCACCGGATCCGCGGGCTCCAGGACCAGCACATCGTCGGCGACATCAAGCACTTCGCGCTCAACGACCAGGAGACCGGCCGGCAGATCGCCAGCGTCACGCTCGATACGCGCGTGATGCGAGAGACCGACCTGCTCGCCTTCGAACTCGGCATCAGGATCGGCAAGCCGAACATGGTGATGTGTTCTTACAACCGCATCGGCGGCGACTGGGCGTGCGAGCACGACTACCTGCTGAGCGGCCTGCTGAAGAAGAGCTGGGACTTCAAGGGCTGGGTCGTCTCCGACTGGGGTGCCACGCACAGCACGACGAAAGCCGCGCTGGCGGGCCTCGACCAGGAGATGCCCGGCGACACCTTCTTCGGCGCCGCGCTCAAGAAGGCCGTCGAATCCGGCGAAGTGCCGATGGCGCGCCTCGACGACATGGTCCGCCGGATCCTCCGTGCCGAGTTCGCGTCGGGGATCATCGACAACCCGCCGGTGACCAGGGTGCCCGACGTGCTAGTCGGGTTCGCGGTCGCCCAGCGCGTGGCCGAGAGCGGAACGGTTCTGCTCAAGAACGACCGGGGCGTTCTGCCGCTCGGTGCCCCCACGATCAGGTCGATCGCCGTCATCGGGTCGCACGCGGACGTTGGCGTGCCGTCGGGCGGCGGGTCGGCGCAGGTGGACGCGGCCGGCGGGAGCGCGGTGAAGCCGCCTGCGGCCACCGGAGGCGGCCAGCGGCAGGGCGGCATGGGCCGCGGCGGAACCTGGCACCCGTCGGCCCCCCTCGCGGCAATCAAGGCGAGGGCGCCGAGGGCGAAGGTCGCGTTCGACGATGGGACCGATTCGGCCCAGGCCGCGGCGCTCGCCAAGGCCTCGGACGTGGCCATCGTGGTCGCGGCCCAGGTAACGAGCGAGGGCCGCGACATGACGAACCTCTCGCTGCCCGACAACCAGGATCAGCTCATTGCCGCCGTCGCCGCCGCCAACCCGCGCACCATCGTCGTGCTCGAGACGGGCGGGCCGGTGACGATGCCCTGGATCGACAAGGTGCCAGCGGTGTTCGAGGCGTGGTACCCGGGGATTCGAGGGGCCGAGGCGATCGCGGCGGTGCTCTTCGGCGACGTCAACCCTACGGGCAAGCTCCCGATGACGTTCCCGAAGTCGGAGGCCGACCTGCCGCACGCGGTCCTGCCCGGCTCGGACGTGACGCCGCAGCCGGTGCCGGCGCCAGCGGGCGCGCCGGCTGGCGCGCAGCGGCGGACGCAGCTCCCGCCGTTCGACATCATTTACACCGAAGGGCTGAAGGTCGGCTACAAGTGGTTCGACGCCGAGAACAAGGCGCCGCTGTTCCCGTTCGGCCACGGGCTGTCCTACACGACGTTCGCGTACTCGGGCCTGAAGGCGACTGCGACGGCGGTCACCTTCACCGTGAAGAACAACGGCACGCGCGCCGGCGCCGAGGTGGCGCAGGTGTACGCGGGGCTGCCGGACGGCACGGGCGAACCGCCGCGCCGCCTGGTGGCGTGGGAGAAGGTGACGCTCGCTCCGGGCGAGTCGAAGACCGTGACGTTGACGCTCGACCCGTTCCTGCTGTCGATCTTCGACTCGGCGGCAGACCGATGGCAGCTCGTGCCCGGCGACTACAAGATCTTCGTCGGCACCTCGTCGCGGAACACGCCGCTCACGGCGACGGTCCGGCTCAGAGACTGAGTAGATCTTCCGGCGCTACATCGTGACGTTCACGACGAAGCCCGCGGCCGACGCCTGCGGCTTGAGCCGCACGTGCAGGACGCCGCGCCGATCGGACGGGTCGAACATCCACCCTTCGGGCGCCGCGTCGAACTCGGCGCGCGCCTTGTCGCGGGCGGCCCTGTCGCCGCCGGCCGGGCGCTGGAACATCGGCAGCGCGTAGTCGCCGAGCTTCACGGCCGCCGGTTTGCTCGGGACGTGCAGGTCCACCTCGTAGGAACGGCTCGCCGGCATTCCACGGTAGTTGCCTTTGGCCGCGCCCACCTTCACCGTGACCTGCGCGCCGGGATCGTCGAGTGATTTCGGCGCGTCCACCTCGACGAGCGTCCGCGCGAACGCCCCCGTCCGGTAGGCCTGCGTCACCCCGTCGTCCTCGTAGAGCGAGAAGCTGGTCTTGCCGAACGGGTAAACATCCAGCGTGACCGGGTCCTTCGGCTTCTCGCGGTCGTGGAGCATCGGCGGGTACATCGGGATGATGGCGCCCGCCTTGACGAACAGCGGGATCCGGTCGAGCGGCGTCTCGTACCCGTTCACCGTCGCCGGGCCGTTGTACTCGCGCCCGTCCCAGTAGTCGATCCACTTGGCCGCGGGCAGGTAGATGTCGTTGCGGATGGGCGAGTCCTCGTAGACCGGCGCCACGAGCAGCCACTCGCCGCTCATGAACTGGTACTGCGTCCGCTTCGACCAGGTGGCCGCGTCGTCCGGGAACTCGAGGACCATTGCGCGGACGGTCGGCACGCCGGTGTCGTAGGCTTCGCGCGAGTAGCTGTAGAGATACGGCGTCAGCCGCATCTTGAGCGTCATGTACTTCCGGTTGATCGTCGTGTAGGGCTCGCCGAAAATCCACGGCTGCTTCATCAGGTTGGTCTGCTTCGACCAGCCGCCGATGATCATCCAGACCGGCGTGAACGCCTTCCACTCGATGTCACGAACCTGCGTTTGCGCGCTGCCGCCGAAGATGCCGTCCACGTCACCGGTCGCCGCGTTGAAGCCGGAGAGGCCGGCGCCGATGACCGACGGGATGTGGAACCGGATGTACTCCCAGTTGCCCGACTGGTCGCCCGACCAGACGGTGGCGTAGCGCTGGCCGCCCGCCCACGCGCAGGTCGTCCACACGAAGCCGCGCGCGTCGCTGTTCTTCTCGATCCCCTCGTAGGCGTCGCGCATGCCGTTCAGGGCGAACTGGTAGCCGGGGCCGACCCAGGCGACGTCGAGCTTCATCACGCGCGTGCCGCTCACCGAGACCTCGTGCGCGATCCGGTCCAGCCCCTTCTCGGTCCACAGCCCGGTGTAGAAGCCCAGCTTGTGCAGCTCGACGATGGTCTGGCCGAGGTCCTGGTAGCCGCAGCCGTAGCCGTCGTTGGGCAGGATCCAGCCGCCG
>PMKG01000181.1 GCA_003157675.1 Acidobacteriota bacterium | reverse complement strand
CGCTCATCGTCGACGGCAAGACGGTGGATACCAAGCCGCTGAAGGTCGTGGCGGATCCGGAGGTGGCGCTGACCGCGATCGAACGGAAGAAGCTGTTCGACATGGCGATGGAGATGCACGAACTGCAGCGCGTCGCCAACCAGGTGTCCGGCGCGATCACGCCGCTCAACGCGAGGATGGCCGAGATCGGCAAAGAGATCGCCGGCCGCAGCGACGTCCCGGCCGACGTGAAGGCGTCGGTCGACCGTCTGGCCAAGGACCTGGGGACGGTGGCGCCCAAGTTCGCGGCCCCGGCCGGTGGCCGCGGCGGCGGAGGTGGCGGCGCGGTCACGCCGCCCGTCAGCGTCGCCGGCCGGATCACCCAGGCCAAGAACGGCCTCATGGGCGGCATGTGGCCCACGGCCCAGACGACCCGGGCCTACGACGAGGCGAAGGCGCAGGCGCCGAAGGCCTTCGCCGAAGCCAATGCCGCCATCGCCAAGGCCTCGGCGCTCAGCAGCGTCCTGGCCAAGTACAAGCTGACGCTCGAGGTTCCCGAACCGGTCAAGCTCCCGGCCGTAGCGGCCGCGAGCAGGAAATAACGAGGCACGTTGTGAACAGTCGACATCTCGCCAGACAGTTGTTCGTGTGCGCGCTCCTGGCCACGATCCAGATCATCGTCTTTGCGGCGCCGGCCACCCAGGGAAAGGCCGCGGGCCAGGCGCCGCCCGCGACCACGGAGTCCGCGCTCGCCACGGCCAGGCCCGGCCGGCTGCCCAGCCAGCCGATCGACGAGGAATACACGAAGAAGATCAAGGAGTACACGACCGAGCCCTTCTTCCTCTCGCCCGTCATCGACTACCTGCCGGCCTCGAAGACGGTACCGACGCCGAAGGTCGTGCTCGGCGACATCGCGGGCGCGCCGGGCAAGCTGCCGTACTCGAAAGAGGTGTACGAGTACATGCGGCTGCTCGCCAAGTCGACGCCGAGGGTGAAGGTCTTCTCGATCGGGACCACGGAGGAAGGCCGCGAGATGATTGCCGTCGCGGTGGCGTCCGAGGCGCTGATGGCGAAGCTCGACCAGAACAAGGCCGACCTCGCCAAGCTGGCCGACCCGCGGACGATCAAGCTCGACGATGCCGTCGCCGACGAGATCGCGAAGCGGGCGGCGCCGATCTACTACATCACCGGCACGATCCACTCCAACGAGGCGGGGGCGCCGACGGCGCTCATGGAACTGGCCTACCGCCTCGCTGTGGATGACAGCCCCTACATCCGCGACATCCGCGAACACATCATCACGCTCATCACGCCGGTCGTCGAGCCCGACGGCCGCGACAAGGTGGTGGACGTGTACGAGTGGAAGAAGAAGCACCCGAACGACACGCCGCTGAACGCGATCTACTACGGCAAGTACGTGGCGCACGACAACAACCGGGACGCGATGGGCCTCACGCTCAAGCTCTCGCAGAACGTGCTGAACACCTTCATCGGGTGGAAGGCGCAGCTCCTGCACGACCTGCACGAGTCGGGATCGTTCCTCTACGACAACACGGTGGGCAACGGCCCATACAACGCCTGGCTCGATCCGATCCTCACCAACGAGTGGCACCTGATCGGCTGGAACAACGTCAACGAGATGACGCGGATGGGGATGCCCGGTGTCTTCGCCTGGGGAACGATGGACACCTGGTCGCCCGGCTACCTGATGTTCTTCGCGGCGCTCCACAACGGCATCAGCCGCCTCTACGAGACCTACGGCAACGGCGGCAACGCCGACACCGAGGAACGGACGCTGTCGGCGAACGAGACGTCGCGGACCTGGTTCCGCCAGAACCCGCCGATCTCGCGCGTGCGCTGGTCGCTGCGCAACAACAACAACTACGAGGAGACGGGGATCATCGTCTCGCTCAACTACTTCGCCAACAACCGCGTCTACTTCCTCCGCAACTTCTACGAGAAGAGCAAGCGGTCGGTCATGAAGCCGAAGGTCGAGGGGCCGGCGGCCTACGTCCTGCCGGCGAGCGACCCGCGCCTGGGCACCCAGGCCGAGCTGCTGCGCGTGCTGCAGAAGCAGGGGGTCGAGATTTCGAGAGCGACGGCGGCCTTCACGGTCATCGTGCCCTCACGGCCCGCGGCCAACGCCGGCGGCCGCGGCGGGCGAGGCGGCCGCGGCGGCGGTGGCGGTGAACCCGGAGGGGCCGGCCAGGCGGCTCCCGCGACCCAACCCGAAGCGAAGCCCGCGCCGGTCACGCGCGAGTTCCCGGCCGGCACCTACGTCGTCCGCATGGACCAGCCCTATTCGCGCATCGCCGATGCACTGCTCGACTACCAGTACTGGGCGCCGAACGACCCGCAGAGCCGCCCGTACGACGACACCGGATGGACGTTCCCCGAGGGCTTCGGCGTGCAGGCCGTCCGCATCACCGACATGAAGGTGCTCGACGTGCCCGTGGAGCTCGTCAAGGGCGAGGTGAAGGCGGTCAGCGGCGTCACCGGCCAGGGCTCGCTCGTCGCCATCAACGGCGACGGCGAGAACTCGCTCGTCACGCTCCGCTACAGGTTGAAGGACGCGGACATCCAGGTGGCCGAGGAGCCGTTCGAATCCGGCGGCGCCAAGTTCAACCGCGGCACCTTCCTCGTCAAGGGCGTCGCGCAAGGCGACCTCGACAAGGCGCTGACGGCGCTCGGCCTCAGGGGCGTCGCGCTCTCGGCCGCGCCCTCGGTGAAGACGCACGCGGCGCGCGCGGCGCGCGTCGCCATTCTCCACCAGTGGACGAACACGCAGACCGAGGGCTGGTGGCGACAGGCGTTCGACATCTACGGCGTGCCGTTCGACTACATCGACCCCGAGGCGGTGAAGAACACGCCGAACCTCCGCGACAAATACGACGTGATCGTGTTCGGCCCGNNATCGGCACGTGGGCGCAGACGAGCGACACGCGGATCGGGATGGGCCTCGAAGGGCTGATCCACCTGCGCGACTTCATCGCGAAGGGCGGCGTGTTCATCGGTTCGAACAGCTCGGCCGACTTCGCCATCAGCAACAACTTCACCTACGGCGTGAACGCGGGGAACCCGGCCAGCACCACGCGCGTCGTCGGGTCGCTGCTGCGGACGAAGATCGTGGACGATGCGAGCCCGATCGTCTACGGCATCCCGGACAATCTG